>JAYUAH010000112.1:0-5847 GCA_043741415.1 Betaproteobacteria bacterium | reverse complement strand
TGTAGTAAGTGTGTGATGTTACTCCGGCTTGATGCCCGCCGCGTTGGCCACCTTCGCCCACTTCACCGTTTCCGCGCGCAGAAACGCTGCGAATTCTTCCGGCGTACTAGCGGCAATTTCATTGCCGTCGGCCACCAGCTTTTCCATCACGTCAGGCAGTCGCAGATACGTGACGATTTCCTTGTTGAGACGCTCAATGATAGGGCGCGGTGTTTTTGCGGGCGCGAGCAGGCTATACCACTGCACCGATTCATAACCTGGCACACCCGATTCCGCGAGCGTCGGCATGTCGGGCATTGCCACGGTGCGTTTGGCGGTGGTCACGCCAAGAGCACGCAATCGGCCGGCGAGTGCGTGCGGCCGCAGGTAATTCAGTGCGGTGGCCATGAGATGCACTTGTCCGGCCATCAGGTCGGTGAGACCGGGCGGGCCGCTTTTGTACGGGACATGGATGAAGCGCACGCCGGCCATAGTGCCTAGCAGTTCCATCGATAAATGCGGGTTGGTGCCGTGGCCTGCTGAGGCATACAACAATTCGCCGGGCCGCGACTTTGCCAATGCGATGAGCTCTTTCAGAGTCTTCGCAGGTAGCGCCGGATGCGCGACCAGCAGGTTCGGTACGTTTGCTGTGTGCGAGATCGGTTCGAAATCGCGCAGCGCATCGTAGAGCACTTTCTTGTAGGTCACCGGATGAATCGCCAGCGTGCTGACGCCGGATACCAGGGTATAGCCGTCCGCCGCCGATTTCGCGACAAACTCGTAACCGATCATGTTGCCCGCACCGGTGCGGTTTTCGACCACGACCTGTTTGCCCATGCGCTCGGTGAGCCGCTGCGCGATCATGCGCGCGAGGATATCGCTGCCGGAACCGGAGCCGCTGGGGACTACGATTCTGATTGGGCGGGTGGGGTAGATGTCTTGGGCATTTGCGGTAAATGCCATGGCAAGAAGCACGACGCAAACCAACAGCGTGTTGTTCCCGCGCAGGCGGAAGCCCATACGTTGTGCCCTATGCAGTTGTGTTATGGATTCGCGCCTGCGCGGGAACGACAGCGGAATCATTCCGGGTGCTGGTTCGCCTACTCGCCGGTAATCCCCGCCGGCGCCCAGCCGCGCTTCGCGCGTATCGACGGATTGCCCACCAACTCCACGATCGCGGGTTTGCCGCAGGCCAGCGCCTTGTCGAGTGCGTTGCGGATGTCGGCGGGCTTCTCCACGCGAAAGCCCGCGCAGCCCATGGAGTCGGCGACCTTGGCGAAATTGACTTCTTTCTGGAACGCCGCGGATTCGGCCACACCGCCGGAGTAATTGTTGTTCACCACCATCACCGCGTTGATGCCACAACGCGCGGCGGTTTCCATTTCGGCCATGTGATAGTAAAACCCCGCGTCACCCGCAAAACCGATCACCGGTGTGTTCGGCAGCGCGGCTTTGACACCGAGTGTGCCGGGGAAGCCCCAGCCGAGCGAGCCGCCGCAGCGGATGTAACGCTGACCGCCTTTCATTTTCGTCATTTGTGCGGTCCACAGCGCGGCATGAAAGGTGTCGACCACCAGCACCGCGTTCGACGGCATCCATTCGCCGAGTTCTTTGGCCATGCGCTCCGGGCGCATCGGCACATCATTCGAGTTGCGCAGCGGATCACTCTCGGCCCAATAGTCGGCGACATAGCCGCGGCATTGCTCCAGCCATTCGGCGCGTTGGGTCGGTTGGCCGGCGCCGGCGATCATTTTTTGCAGCGTGACTTTGGCATCGCCGCACATCGACACTGCATTGGGATAATTGCGGCCGAGTTCGCTGGGGTCGATGTCGAGCTGGATAGTGTGCGTGCCGATTTTCGGAATCGACCAGCCGTTAGTAACTTGTCCGCCGGCGTGGCTGCCGATGAAAAACACCAAGTCGGCCGCCGCTACCGCTTTGTTCGCGCACCAGCGCGAATAGCTGCCGGGCACGCCCACGCCGAGTGCGTGATCGTCGGGCACCAGCGCGCGCGTGCAGGCTGGTGGCGATGGGGATTTGCAGTTTCTCGGCGAGCTGCAACACTTCCGCGCCGGCGCCGGATTTCACTGCACCGCCGCCGACCACGAAAATCGGCTTGGCGGCTTTGGAAAGTTCTTCGAGTGCGGCTTTGACATCGGTATCTTCCGCCGCGGGGCGGAACGGCGGATAGCGAGTGTAGCGTTGTTCAAACGTCAGGTCGTAGTCGGCTTCCTTGTCGAGCATCTGGCCGGCGTTGCCGCGCAATTCCAGATGCACCGGGCCGGGTGCACCGCTGGTGGCATCGCGAAACGCCTGCCGCAATAAATCCGGAAAGCGCGAGGCGTTGTCCACCGAATAGTTGGTTTTGGTCACACCTTGCCATGCCGAAAAGTCCTCGGCATTCTGATACGCATGGCGATAGCGCGGCATGTCGTTTTGCCCGCCGCTGATCGCGATTACCGGCGAGCCTGCCATGTGCGCATCGCGCAGGCCCGCGGCGAGATTGGTGCTGCCGATGTCTTGACACAGGCACACGCCGGGTTTGAAGGATGCGCGCGCGTAGCCGTCGGCCATGTAGGCGGCGGCTTTTTCACCGTGGGCGATGACCAATTTAGTGGCGCCGATTTTGCTCACCTCCACCATAGCTGGCGGAACAATCGTGTTCACATAAAACAAATGCGACACGCCGTAGCCTTTCATGGCTTCGGCGAAGTAACGGTGACCGGACATTTTTGGCATGGTGGCTCCCAGAAGTTGAAACTGCGGTGGGGTACAATGAAAAAGTGAGATAAAGTGAATTGCGAAAATCATAGCAGGAATCGCACGCCGGCAAGATTATTGTTGCGGTAACATGCTGTGCCTCACCTGTTGCTTCCACATTAAGGAATTTGCATGCCGAAGTTGGGCGTTTCATTCGATACCGAGCTTTTTTACGCGGTGGATGATTTCACTGATCCGTGGGTGCAGCCCGAAACCATTTTGTTATGCCACGGCAATAACGAAAGTCATCAGGCGTGGTACGGCTGGGTGCCGCATCTTGCGCGCCAATACCGCGTGGTGCGGCCGGACATGCGCGGCTTTGGCGACTCAACGCCCATGGCGCGCGATTTTCCATGGACGTTGGATATCGTGATCGACGATTACCTGAAGTTGATGGATCATCTCGATATCGAGAAATTTCATCTGGTCGGCGCAAAAATCGGCGGCGTGATCGGGCGCGCGTTTGCCGCGCGGCATTCGCATCGCGTGCACACGCTGACGGTGGTCGGTTCGCCGCCGCCGATACGCGCGGATGCGGCGACGCGTGCTGCGCGCGTGCAAGAAGTCGAAGAACTGGGCATCGAGCACTGGGCGCGGCGCAGCATGGGTGCGCGGCTCGGTAGTGCATTTCCCAAAGCCGGTGTGGAATGGTGGATCAAATACATGGGGCGCACCGTGATGACGAGCGAGGCGGGGTTTGCCGCAACGATTAATTTTTCGGATATCACCGCCGATGTCGCTCAACTCAAATGCCCGATGCTGGTGATTACCACGCAGGAAAGCGGTCTTGCCTCGGTGGAACAAACGCGTGCGTGGCAGGCGCAGGTGCCGCATTCGGAGTTGGTGGTGCTGCCCGGTGATTCGTTTCACGCGGCAGCGACGGATCCGGATGCGTGTGCGCAGGCGTTGCTGGAATTTGTTGCGCGTCATCCAATTTTGTAGGATGGGTGAAACCCATCGCTACTTTGTCTATGAGTCCGATTGTGATGGGTTGCGCTGCGCTGCGCTCCACCCATCCTACGGGTATTATTATAAGTATTTGATTTAAAACAATAATTATGAAATTGATCGCAATGGCTCTGAGTGTGGCGCTGGTGTGCTCTGTTGCTGCACAAGCGCAGGGCTACCCCAACAAACCCATACGCATCATCGTGCCGTATCCGCCCGGTGGTGGCACGGATGTGATCACGCGCACGCTCGCGCAAAAAATGACGGAGTTGATGGGGCAGCCAGTGCTGGTGGATAACCGGCCGGGCGCCAACAGCATTATCGGCTCGGATGCAGTGGCCAAGGCTGCACCCGATGGCTACACCGTGTTGATTACGCTCGCCACACACGTGATCAATCCGGCGTTGTATGCGAAGCTGCCGTACGGCCCGGACGATCACGCGCCGGTCACAGTGTTGGCGGAGTATCCGTTTGTCATCACTGTGCATCCGTCGTTGCCGGTGAAAAATCTGAAGGCGTTCATCGCGTTTGCCAAGTCGCGCCCCGGGCAGTTGGCGTTTGCGTCGTCGGGCAACGGCAGCGGCCCGCATCTGGGCATGGAGCTGTTCAAAAGCATGGCGGGCATCGACGTGGTGCACGTGCCGTACAAGGGCGCGGGGCAGGCGATGAGCGATTTGCTGTCGGGGCAGGTGCCGATTTTTCTGAACAATTTTTTGGCGGGCGCGCAAATGATCAAGGCGGGGCGGCTGCGCGCGCTGGCGGTGACTAGCCGCAAGCGTTCCAACGCCGCGCCCGATATACCTACCGTGTCAGAAGCGGGCGTGCCGGGCTACGTGGTCACCGGCTGGTATGGCATGATGGTGCCGGCGGCGACACCCGCCGCCGTGGTGCGCGCACTGCACGAAGGTACGGTGAAGGCTTTGAAGTCTAAAGAAGTCAGCAGCAAATTGTCGAATGACGCCGCCGTCGTCGTCGCCAACACGCCACAGGAATTCGCGGCTTTCCTGAAAACGGAATCCGAAAAATGGACGGGGGTGATTCGCAAGGCCAAAGTGCGAATCGCGGAGTAGCTTCGTCACACGGCATGCGATAATTACAACGGTTTCAATTCAAAAGCTTCCCTCACCCCAACCCCTCTCCCGGAGGGCGAGGGGCTTAAAATCCCCATGCCGCTGGGTGTGGTTACCTCCCTCTCCCCTCGGGAGAGGGATCGAGGGTGAGGGAGCTTGGCGGCACCGCACCAACAGTCAGTACATACACTAACTCGGAGCACACATGCACACCAACCCTATCCACGACGGCGCTTGCTGCAATGAAAGCAGCCTGCAATTCGTCGATTGCGACAACAATATCATTAGCGCCACCAATGAAGCTGCTGCACCCGCCCCCGGCGGCCGCCGCCGCCAGGTGATCGTCGCCGGCAAGCGCGTGAAAACCATCGACGTACATTGCCATTGCGTGATCCCCAAGGCGCTGGAGTTGCAGGGCAAGGATCACATGAAGGAACGCGGGCCCGGCCTGGGTGAAGTGGGTTCGCGCCGCCTGCGTGAGATGGATGAGCAGGGCATTGATGTAGAGGCCATCAGCATCAATCCGCACTGGTATCGCGCCGAGCGCGATCTGTCGCAGCAAATCGTCAAGATCAATAACGAAACGCTGACCGGGCTGTGTGCGGCGCATCCGGATCGCTTTGTGGGGTTCTGTTCACTGTCGTTGCAATACCCCGATCTTGCGGTGCAGGAACTCGAATACGCGATCAAGAAACTCGGCATGCGTGGTGCGGCTATCGGCGGCAACGTGGCGGGTGAGGAGTTTGGTGACGCCAAATTTGACCCGGTGTGGAGGAAGGCCGAGGAGCTGGGTATATTGCTGTTCATCCACCCGCAAGGCGCGCCGGAACTAGCCAAGCGTTTGAAGGGCAACGGCTGGCTCGCCAATGTGATCGGCAACCCGCTCGACACCACCATCGCGCTGTCGCATATCATTTTCGAAGGCACGCTGGATAAATTCCCCGGCCTTAAAATCTGCTCGGCGCACGGCGGTGGCTTCCTGCCGCAATACGCGCCGCGTTCGGACAATGGCCTGCGTGTAGCGCCGGAGATGGACACCGGCGTAAAGCTCAAGAAAACGCCCACCGAATACATGCGCGACATGTACTAC
>JAYUAH010000111.1:0-2456 GCA_043741415.1 Betaproteobacteria bacterium | reverse complement strand
CGATTTCATCGAGACTCGTCAGCAGGCCAATGCCGCGCACGACCAGCGCCTCATCGCCGCGGCGCAACAGGCCGCCGCCGGTATTGGCGCTGTTATTGCCGAGTGCCTGCGCGACCTGATCCGCGGTGACGCTGAATTTGCGCAACGATGCGGGATTCAGGCGCACCTGATATTCCTTGACCGCGCCGCCAAAGCCGACGACATCCGCTACCCCCGTCACTTGACGCAATGCTGGGCGCAATACCCAATCCTGTATCGCGCGCACTTCGCGCAGCGGCATCTGCGGCGGCGCCTCCAGCACGTAGCGGTAAATCTCGCCGACGGCATTGGTCAGGGGTGCGAGTGTCGCCTGTATGCCCTGCGGCAGCGTGACGTTTTGCAGGCGCTCCAGCACCTGCTGCCGCGCGAAGTAGTCATTGGTGTTGTCGGAGAACGTCAGGGTGACCACCGACAGCCCGGTAATCGACACCGAGCGCAGTTGCGTCAAACGCGGCACGCCGCTCATCTCGCGTTCGATCGGCAGCGTGACGGTGCGCTCGACTTCTTCGGGCGCCTGCCCCGGCACCTGCGTGATCACCAGCACCTGCACATCCTGCACATCGGGAAACGCCTCGACCGGCAGCGCTTTCCACGCTTGCCAGCCCGCGATGGCAATGAACAGCGCGAACGCGAGCACGAATATGCGCTGCTGCAGCGCAAAGTTAATGAGCTTTTCTACCATGGTCGTTTATAGCCGCTGCGACGCGGCGTGTTATTCGCGCCCGGCCAATTCGGAACTGAGCAGCAACGCGCCGCTGACCACCACGCGCTCGCCCTCGCTTAGGCCGTCTTTGATATAGCTGTCTTCGCGCCCCTGCAAACCGAGGGTGACGCGCCGCTTCTCGAACAAGCCGGTTTCTTTTTCCACGAACACGGTGCTATAGAGGCCCTCGGTGATGATGGCGGTATTGGGGATGCGCACCAATTTGCGGCTTTCGTCCGCCACCGGGGTGACGCGCGCGAACATTTCCGGCTTGAGGCGCCGTTGCGGATTTTCTATGGTGCAGCGTACCTGTATGCGCCGTGTCGCGGGATCGAGCACTTCGCCGATCGAGGCCACCGTGCCCGTGAAATCACCGCCCGGAAACGCATCGACCTCCAGTGTGACTTTTTGTCCTACCGCGACTTTACCGATGTATTTTTCCGGTACATCGAGGATCACCCACAAATGCAGCGGGTCGGTAATCACAAACAGCGGATCCGCGGCATCGGGCCTCACTTCGCTGCCGGGGTTAACCTTGCGCTCGGTGATGATGCCGCTAACCGGCGCGCGCAACACGTACTTATCCGAGCCGTCGCCTTTGCCCTGCGTCAAATTGGCAAGCCGCTGCTGCGCGCGGCGATGCTCGGCTTCGGACAGACTCAGGTCGGCTTGTGCTGTCTCCAGGTCTTTGCGCGCCAGCACTTCACCGTCGTGCAGTGACTTTGCACGGGTGTATGAAGCCTGCTTCTGGCGTATATCGGCTTGCGATTTCGACAAATCGGCGACGGCATTGCTGTAGTCGGGCGCGTCCAGCCATACCAACGGTTGCCCGGTTTTGACGGCATCACCAGGCTGCGCGCCGATTTTGACCACGCGGCCGGCAATAGGCGCGCCGATGCGCGCTGTGCGGTTTTCATCATACGCAATACGGCCGTTCAGCGGCTCGGTCAAGGGCTCGGGCAGCGCGGCGGCGGGCGACACCTGCAACTGCGCAAGCTGCGGTGCATGCGGATCAAAGCGGATTTGACGCTGATTCAACGCGGACTTGGGTGGCGCATTGGCGGCTTCCGGCGGCGCAACCTTGTTGCCGTCCTTCCAGAAATAATAGCCGCCACTGATCACAATGATCAGCGCTCCTGCGGCGAGCAGTTTTCGTTTTGCCATGGGAAAATCCGGGTGCTCTAGCGGGTGAGTTCGGCGGATAGCGCGGCGCGCCACGCCGCCAGTGCCTTGGCATAATCAGCTTGCACGGCGATTGCATCGAGACGTGTTGCCGTCTGTTGGCGGCGCGCGTCGAGCACGTCCATCACACCGATGGCGCCGCGGCTGTAAGCAAACTCGGCGCCCTGCGCGGCCTTTTCGGCGGCGGCGAGCAGCGATTCCCGTAGACGCTGCACGCGATCGGCGGATGAGGCAAGATCGCTGGCCGCTTTGCGTATGTCCCCCGCAGCCTGTGCGCGCACGCGTTGCAGATTTTCCTGTGCGCCGGCCCAGTCGCTTTCCGCACGGCGGATTTCGCCGTCGTAGTAGTAGCGCGTAAACAGCGGCACGCTCACGTTGAAACCCGCGGTGTTGAGCGGATCTCGGCCCGGAAAGCGCTCGAATTGAACACCCACCGTGATGTCGCGCGTACGCAAGGCGCGTGCCAGATCGCGATTTTTTTCCGCCGCGGCCACGCGCGCCTGCGCCGCCTGTACATCGGGACGTGCGTCGA
>JAYUAH010000110.1:0-2458 GCA_043741415.1 Betaproteobacteria bacterium | reverse complement strand
ATTATTTTGAATGGGCATCGTCTTTCCGCGAGTGAGATGCTCGGCATGGGATTGGTCACGCATGTGGTGCCGGCGAGCGACGTGCTCGACACCGCGCGAACGGTGGCGAAAGAACTCGCGACGCGTCCGCCCACTGCCGTGGCGATGGCGAAAGAAGCGATACGTCAGGCGCTGAATGTGCCGCTGGCCGCCGGCATCGACGCTGAAGAAAAGTTGTTGCAACAGGCTGTAGCGGCACCTGAACGGCGCGAGTTGCTCGAACGATTTGCGCAAGGGCATCGGCCAAAATAATACGTCATGGAAGCGGCCACATCTACACCACTGCATGATCCCGTCGTGAGCGCCTTTGCCGATTGGTCAACCACGCTGCGCTGGGACACGCTCACCGAAAAAACCCGCAAAGCCGTCAAGTACGAGCTGCTCGATTACCTCGGCTGCCTGATCGCGGGCCGTGCCTTGATGGGCGTGCCCGGCTGGATTGCGGAGTTTGCCGCGCGCGGCGGGCGTGCCGATGCGGCCATTGTCGGCGGTGCCAAAGTGCCGGCACCCGTGGCCGCACTCGCCAACGGCTACTACGGTCATGTGCTCGAATACGACGATACACATGACGACGCCGTGCTGCATGCGGGTGCTGCGGCCATACCCGCAGCGCTCGCCGCAGCCGAATATCGCAACGAGCAAGACCCGAAAAAATTTCTTGCAGCGGTACTGCTGGGTATTGAGGTCACCTGCCGCCTCGGTATGGCGACTCGACTCAACCTCGTTGACGGCGGCTGGATTTACACGCCGCTGCTCGGGCACTTTGGTGCTGCCGCGGCAGCGGCGCATCTGATGAACCTTGACACCAAAACCTTCACGCATGCATTGGGCATTACCTACAGCCTGGCCTGCGGCAATCACCAAGCGAGCCGCGAAGGGGCCGGCACCAAGCACGCACAGCCGGGATTCGCCGCGCACAATGGTGTCAACGCCGCGTTGATGGCCGCCCACGGACTCGATGGCGTGCGTGAAGTGTTTACCGGTAAAGACGGCATGGCACGCGTTTATCTGCACGATCAATTCGATGCGCAGCGCGCGCTACTCAATCTCGGCATTACGTTCGAAACCGAGCGCCTGTCGTTCAAGCCGTACCCGACCTGCCGCTTGACGCATCCGGCGGCCAACGCCGCGCTGCTGCTGCGCCGGCGCTTGGGCGCCGCCGCATCCGAAGTCACGGCGCTGGAACTCGAAGTCGGCCCGCAGGCCTGGGATGTGGTGGGCCGCCCCGAACCCACGCGCATATTTCCATCGGCCAAAGTGACCGCACAGTTCTCCGCGTACTGGACGGTGGCGGTGGCGTGGGCCTATGGCGAAGTGAGCCCGCTGCATGTGTTTTCCGAAGTGCCGCCCACTCCCGCGGTGCGCGTGTGGCTGGAGCGCATCACCTGCAAAGCCGACACCACGAGTGCGCGCAACATCGGTGGTTGTACGTTGCGCGCCAGTGGCCCGTTCGGCACGCAAACCCTCACGGTGGATTGCGCTAAAGGCCACCCCGACAATCCATTCAGCGACGACGAAGTGATGGCGAAATTCAGCGCGAATACCCAACTGGCGGGCTGGCACGCGGCTGACTCAAAAGCGTTTGCACGCTATGTTCTCAGCCTCGATCAACAAGATTCGCTGGCAGTGCTGTTTCGGGAATTGGCGCGCCCGGTGCGTACGCGAGGGAGCACGCCGCTGAGCGCACCCTCAAGCGGTAAGATCAGTTGAAATTTTTCGGCGCGGCATCCAGCCAGCGCTGCATGACCGCACCCAGCGCCGACAGGCCAAAGGGTTTGGATAAATAGTCGTCCATACCCGCCTTCAGGCAGATATCCCGCACACCCGCCGTGACGTCGGCGGTGACGGCGATGATCGGCACGCGCTTTGCGACACGCTCACGTTCCAGCGCGCGTATCGCGACCGCCGCCTGATAGCCGTCGACCTCGGGCATGTGGCAATCCATCAGCACGATATCGTATTCAGTCTCGCCGTAGCAGCGCACGGCCTCTTTGCCGTTGACCGCAATCTGCACGCGGCAACCGAGCTTGCTCAACATCGCCTCCGCCAGCATTTGATTCACCGGATTGTCTTCCGCCAGCAATACGCGTGCGTTTAACCGCGGAAGCGCTGCATTATCGAGTTCGGAATTTTCCATGTTCATTGCATACCATTTTTGCCGAGTCTGCACCAAAGCGTTTTTTATAACCCGCATCCGTGCGCAGTAGTCGCGATCTGATGGTTCCCATTGTAACCAATTAGCAAGCCGCTTTAAAACGGAAATATCTGTTTGAGGTCAACGCGATTGGCGCGCAACCCACCCGGATTGACCTTGAAGCTGGTATTACCGCGTTTTAAGATGGCATGGCGCGCACACTGTTGGGCGCCGGCGGTAGCGTGGACGTACGGCGACATCAATCCATGGCATGTGTTTTCCGAA
>JAYUAH010000109.1:0-13515 GCA_043741415.1 Betaproteobacteria bacterium | reverse complement strand
GATTTTGCGCCCCGTGCACCATGGTGTTGTTGACGGCGTGCACGACAACCACGCGCAGCGGTCTGCCGCAATACACGCAGCTTCCAGTGATCGAACGGCCGTCGGTGAATTTTGGCGTGCGGCGGCCCAACTTTGTAATCATTCATCACACCAGCGACGACAGCGCAGAAGATTCGTTGCGCACCTTGACGAATCCGAAGCTCGAGGTCAGCTCGCACTATCTGATCGCGCGCGACGGCAAACTTTATTATCTGGTGGATGAGCTTGCGCGTGCGTGGCATGCGGGTGAAGCGTATTGGGGTAACACCACTGATCTGAATTCAGCGTCCATCGGCATCGAGCTCGACAACAACGGCAGCGAGCCCTTCGCCGAGCCGATGATGGATACGCTGCTGCGTTTGCTGGCGGATTTGAAGATGCGCTATAAAATTCCGGCGGCGAATTTTCTTGGACACGGCGACATTATTCCCGGCCGCAAGGTTGACCCGAGCCGTTACTTTCCGTGGAAGCGCTTGGCCGATGCCGGCTACGGCCTGTGGTGCGAGCCGCCGTACGCAGCGCCATTACAGAGTGCGAGCGATGCATTTTTGCTGGCGGCATTCGGTTATGACGTTGTCAATCTCAAGGCGACGACCGCGGCGTTTCGACGGCACTTTTTAGCGTTGGAAAGCGACGCTGCATTGAGTGAAAGCGAGAGCGCGCTGTTGCAGTGTTTGGTGGCGCGCAAAATGGAACGATAGGCTGCTGCATGTCCCATTGCAGTGCTGAAGTATCATAACTATTTGTTTTTATTGAATATTTTTACATCTTTCGGCGCAAGCCAGCGCCGCACCGCACCGTTCATCAGCCACACCAGCACGCCGAGAATAATCATCGCGATCAGGCCGCGCATCACGCTCGCCATGAACGCCGCATCCAGTTTCGGGAACGGAAATTTCATCAATTGATCGCCGCGCTCCAGCATCCAGTGCCAGCCGGTGTGCGCGACCAGCGCCGACAAAATGATAATGCCGATTCTTTCCACGAACGCGTGTTGGAACAGCAGCGTCAACAGCGGCAGCAAAATAATCAGCACCGCAAGCTGGCCGATTTCTACGCCCACATTAAACGCCAGCAGCGACGTCAGCAAATGATCACCGGCGAATTGCAGCGATTCACTTAACGCAAATGAAAATCCAAAACCATGAATCAACCCGAAAGCAAAGGTGATGATCCAGCGCCGCTGAATATTGGCGCCGACGATGTTTTCAAGCGCCATGTAAATAATTGTTATTGCAATTGAAAGCTCTATGAGCGGTGGAAACCACAGTACATCCGGCACAAAGCCCAGCGCTGCGGCGATCAGCGTGATCGAATGCGCTACGGTAAACGATGTGACAATCACCACCAGCGGCCGCCATTGGCGAAACGGAATAATCAGACACAACAAAAACAGCAAATGATCGATGCCTTCAAGGATGTGCCAGAAGCCCGACACCACAAAGCGCCACGCCGCCTGATGCCAGCGTGGATCGAGTGTCACGACGCCCGGATCGCCGTGAAATTCAAAGGCGCGCGTTTCCACGCCCGGCGGCAGAAAGCGCAGCGCGGTAGACACTTTCAGACCCAGCCGATCGACGCGCGCGCGGATCGCGAATTGCGAACGTTCCGATTGAATCGGATATTCCAGCCGCACGTCGAGCAATTGCTGGTTCCAGAATAAATCGAGTTCATCGGCCAGCGGCGGCTGGTTGAGATTGGCGCGCGCGGTTTCATACGACGTGAACGCCGTATCCGACGGCAGCGCCACCCGCACTTGCGCGATGCGCGGCGCGGCTACCCGCACGTCATTCTCGAAAATTTCCAGATTGTCGATGAGCCACAATTTGGCGGCGGTGCGCAATGCGTCGTCGGCCTTCGACACCTGCAAATACCCCGGCCCGCGCTTGGGAAAATCGACCTCGCGCATCGCCGACATCGGTGCGCGTACCAGCACTTCCAGCGTGTTGCCGGCGGGTTTGAAAAAGATATTCAGCCGCACGTCGGCGGGAATGTCGTGCGCCGCTGCCGGCGTGACCATGCACGCTGCAAGCACGAGCCAAAAAACCAATTTCAACATGGATAGACAGGATTAACAGGATCAAGGGCACAGATTTTATCCTGTAAATCCTGTCTATCGATGTTAATTGCCGTGCGCATAATGTAGGCATAAAATTGAAACCAGGCGGTTAACCAAAGAGAGTCCACCATGAAACTTCGCGCATTAAAGCGTAAGCATGTTGTCGGGGCGTTGCTGGCGTTGAGCGTCGCCGGCTTGGGCGTGGGGCAGGCGCTGTTGCAAAACAAAGCCGAGGCGCAGGGTGCGACCGTGCAGGCGCCAATGTTTGAGGTTGATCCGCTATGGCCGAAGCCCTTGCCCAGCGGCTGGCTGCTCGGCATGGCCATCGGCGTGTGGGTCGATGAGCAGGATCATGTGTGGATGATTCACCGCAGCAGCGCCACGCTGCACAACAACGAAAAGGGTGCTGAGTTAAAACCGCCGATCGCCGATTGCTGCCGCGGCGCACCGCCGGTGCTGCGCTTCGATCCCGCGGGCAATCTGGTCGGCTCGTGGGGCGGGCCGGGACAGGGCTACGAATGGCCGGGTTCCAATCACGGCATCGTGGTCGATCACAAAGGCAATGTGTGGATCGGCGGCAATGACGCGAAAGACGCGCACATCCTCAAGTTCACCAAGGACGGGAAGTTCCTGCAGCAGTTCGGCAACTTCGGCAAGAACGCCGGCAGCAACGATCTCACCAACTTCGGGCGCGTAGCGAAAATCTGGATCGACCCGAAAGCCAACGAAGCCTACGTCGCCGACGGTTACGGCAACAAGCGTGTGGCGGTGCTCGATGTCGACACCGGCAAAATGAAGCGCTACTGGGGCGCCTACGGCAACAAACCCGACGATACCAACTTGGGACCCTACGATCCCAAAGCCCCGCCCGCGCAGCAGTTCCGCAACCCGGTGCACTGCGCCGACCTCTCGCACGACGGCCTGGTGTATGTGTGCGACCGCGCCAACGACCGCCTGCAAGTGTTCAAGCCCGACGGCACGTTTGTGAAAGAACAGTTCTACGCCAAGAACACGCTCGCGTCGGGCTCGGTGTGGGACATCGCGTTTTCCAAAGACCCGCAACAGAAATTTCTTTTCTTGACCGACGGCCAGAACGAACGCGTGCGCATCATCGTGCGCGACACGCTCGAAGAGTTAACTGCGTTCGGCGATGGTGGCCGTCAACCGGGGCAGTTCTACGGCGTGCACAGCATTGCGATTGATTCCAAGGGCAACCTGTACACGACGGAAACTTATGAAGGTAAGCGGCTGCAGAAGTTTGTTTACAAGGGCATTGGTGCGGTGGCGCGGGGGAATCAGGGGGCGTTGTGGCCTAAAAAGTGATTGTTTTATAAGCATTTGATTTTAAACAATTATTTTTTCTTGTTGATTTGTTGACGGCGGGGCTATATTTTTTGGTTAGTAGGTTGGGGTGACGAAGGAACCCCAACGTTTTTGTGAACGTTACTGTTGTGTTGGGGTTCGCAAGCTCACCCCAACCTACGAGCGACGGTACGTACCACAATTATTATGAAGATGAAACCAGCAGCAAGCCTAGTGTGGGCAAAGCGTAGCGTGCCCACGCGCAACAAATATGCGCGACTGCGGGACGGTGGGTTACGGCGCAAAGGGCGCGCCTAACCCACCCGGGTTGCGGTCAGGCGCCTGCAGCGAATTTCTGATCCAGTGTTTCCCACCGCTCAAATTTCTTCGCAAGCTGCTTGTCGATTTCATCCGCGCGCAGGCGGTCAGCCTTGATCGCATCTGCCCCTGCCTTGTGATAATCGGCGCTGCTCATGCGCGCGGTGAGGGCCAGTTGTTGCTGTTCCAGTTTTTCGATTTCGAGCGGCAGTGCAGCGAGTTCGCGTTGTTCCTTGAAACTCAATTTGGCTTTGGGTTTTTCGCGGGCACCGGTCTGGGGTTTGGCGATTGACGATGATGCCAAAGCGTCAGGCTGCGGCCGCTGCGCCAGCCAATCGCTGTAGCCGCCCGCATATTCTTTCCACTGGCCATTGCCTTCAACCGCCAGCGTTTGCGTGACGACGTTATCCAGAAATGCGCGGTCGTGGCTCACTAACAGCAGCGTGCCTTGGTAGTCTTGCAGGGTGTCTTCGAGCAATTCCAGCGATTCGATGTCGAGGTCGTTGGTGGGTTCGTCGAGCACCAGCAAGTTGGCGGGCTGCGCGAACAGGCGCGCCAGCAGAAGGCGGTTGCGTTCGCCGCCGGAGAGCATTTTCACCGGCGCGGTGGCGCGCTGCGGCGGGAACAGAAAATCGTTGAGGTAGCTCATCACGTGCTTGCGGCCATTCGCGGTTTCCACCCACTCCGAGCCGGGACTGATGGTTTCGATGAGCGTGCGCTCCGGGTCGAGTTGCGCGCGCAGTTGGTCGAAGTAGGCGATTTGCAGATTGGTGCCGAGGCGCACGGTGCCGCTGTCGGGCGCGAGTGAGCCGAGGATTAGTTTGATCAGCGTGGATTTGCCCGCGCCGTTGGCGCCGATCAAGCCGAAACGGTCGCCGCGCATGATGCGCAATGACAAGTTGTCGACCACCGTTTGTTCACCAAAGCGCTTGGTCACATGTTTGAGTTCGGCGACGAGTTTACCGGAGCGCTCGCCGGCATCCACCGCGATTTGCACTTTGCCCAGGCGCTCGCGGCGCGCGGCGCGTTCATTGCGCAGTGATTCGAGGCGGCGCACGCGGCCTTCGTTGCGCGTGCGGCGTGCTTGTATGCCTTTGCGTATCCACACTTCTTCCTGCGCCCAGAATTTGTCGAACTTGCGATTCATCACGGCTTCGGCAGCCAACTGATCGGCCTTGCGTGCTTCGTACGCGGCGAAATTGCCGGGGTAGGAACGCAGCAAACCGCGATCGAGTTCGACGATGCGCGTGGCCACGCGATCCAGAAACGCGCGGTCATGGGTGATGATGATCGCCGACTTGACGGCGCCGCCGACCAGCAAATCTTCGAGCAGCGTGATGCCCGCGATATCCAGATGGTTGGTCGGCTCATCCAGCAGCAACAGATCGGGCTTTTGCGCCAGCGCCAGGGCCAGCATCGCGCGCTTGCGTTCGCCGCCGGAGGCGGTGGCGGTGGCGCGGTTTTCGTCGAGGTCAAAGCGATGCAAATATTCGGTGAGCCGCGCTTCGGCGGCCCAGCGTTCACGCTCGTCGTGACGGTCTTCGAAGCCGGCGGCGAGCGCGAGACTTTCGCGCAGCGTGGCTGCCAATGGTGATATTGGTGGCGCGGATTCCTGCTCGACCATGGCGATGCGCAAGCCGTCGTCGCGTCCGCAGATGCCGTCGTCGAGCGCGAGCTGGCCGTTAATAATTCTCAGCAACGACGATTTGCCGGTGCCGTTGCGACCGATGAGGCCGATGCGCTCGTTCGGCTGCACGGTCAAACTCGCGCGGTCGAGCAGCGGGGTCAGGCCATAGGCCAATTCGGCGTCAGCCAGGGTGATCAGGGGCATGGTGCTAAAAACCTTTTTTGCCACAGAGAACACAGAGCGCACAGAGGATAACCAGAGAACTTCTCTGTGTTCTCTGTGAACTCAGTGGCAATGCTTTTGATGTTGCCCGCGTGCTTGGCACGCGAGGGAGGTTTATTATAACTTATTGTTTTTATTTATTTTTTAGCCCGGCATCCAGCGCAAATCCAGCGTCAATGGAAACGCCGGATTCAGCGGCTCCACCTGCACGCTCATCGGCCCCGGCGTGTGCCCGTGATCCCAGAAGCGCGCCACGCGCCGTGCTTCGGCTTCATTGGCATTGACCGGCAGCGTGTCGTAATTGCGCCCGCCGGGATGCGCGACGTGATAGGTGCAGCCGCCGATGGAGCGCTTGCTCCAGGTATCGACCACGTCGAACACCAGCGGCGCCTGCACTGCAATACTCGGATGCAATGCCGACGGCGGATTCCACGCGCGAAAGCGCAGGCCGGCCACCGACTCGCCCGGTATGCCGGTGGCATGCAGCGGCAACGCGCGGCCGTTGCATGCGACGAGATGGCGCGATTCGGTGAGGCCGTTGACCTTGATTTGCAAGCGCTCGACCGACGAATCGACGTAGCGTGCAGTGGTGCCGGCGCGTACTTCTTCGCCCAGCACATTCCATGGCTCGATGGCCTGCCGCAGTTCGATGCGCACGTTTTCGTAAGTGGCGGTGCCGTAACGCGGAAAGCGAAATTCGATGAACGGCGCGAACCAACTGAAATCGAAGGCGTAACCGGCGCGCTGCAAATCGCGCACCACATCCAGCATGTCGGCCGCGACAAAATGCGGCAACATGAAACGGTCGTGCAGTTGCGTGCCCCAGCGGATCAGCTTGCCTTCGTAGGGTGTTTTCCAGAAGCGTGCCACTAGCGTGCGCAGCAGCAGCATTTGCGTCAGACTCATTTGCGCATGCGGCGGCATTTCAAACGCGCGAAACTCTAAAATGCCCAGCCGCCCGCTGGCGCTGTCCGGCGAATACAGCTTGTCGATGCAGAATTCCGCGCGATGCGTGTTGCCCGTTAGATCGACCAGCAGATTACGCAGCAGCCGATCCGTAAGCCATGGTGTCAGCGATGCTTCGCCGGCCTTTTGCTTGAGTGCCATTTGCTGGAACGCGATGTCCAGTTCGTAGAGATTGTCGTCGCGGGCCTCGTCGACGCGCGGCGCCTGGCTGGTGGGCCCGATGAAGGCGCCCGAAAACAAATACGACAACGCCGGATGATTTTGCCAGTAGGTGATGAGGCTCCTCAGCAAATCCGGACGGCGCAACAGCGGGCTGTCGGCGGCGGTGGCGCCGCCCAGCGTGATGTGATTGCCGCCGCCGGTGCCGGTGTGGCGGCCGTCGAGCATGAATTTCTCGGCGGCAAGTCGTGTGAGGCGGGTTTCTTCGTACAGCGCTTGCGTGTTGGCGCTGAGGGTTTGCCAGTCTGCCGCGGGATGAATGTTAACTTCGATCACGCCGGGGTCGGGCGTGACGTTGAGTATGTTGATGCGCGGATCGGTCACCGGGCCGTAGCCTTCGATGCGTATGCGCAGCGCGAGTTGTTCGGTCACGCGTTCGATCACCGCAATCAGGTTCAAATAATCTTCGACGCGTTTAAATGGCGGCAGAAAGGCGTGCAGTCGTTTATCCCGAACTTCGATACACAACGCGGTGCGCACGACTTCACGCGGTGCGGTCTTTTTGGTGTGAGTGCGTGCGTGACGTTTTTTTTCTGCCAGCGTATGCGCGTCGTGCAAATCGCCCCGCGCCTCGAACGGATCGCGTTCGAATTCGGGTTCGATGTCTTCGGGCAGGCGCTCGGGCAGCGACGCCAGCGGCAGACGGTTGCCCAGCACGGAATCGCCGAACAACAGATAGAGGCGTTCGCGTTTCAACGGCCACGGCGAGCTTTCCCATTCGGTCGCAGTATCGGCGGGCGCTTTTTCATCTTGTGCCTTGAGCGGCAGCACAAAACCCGCAGCTACTTCCGCACCGCGTTCCAAGGCTTTTCGCAAACGTGTGCGCTCGTCGGCCTTTTTAAAGGGCACGGTGAGTGGATCAATGTTGATGGGTAGCTTGGCCTCGGTGGAAATCAGCAGCAGCGGGTCTTCGTAGGCGGCGATCACCAGGTCGCGCGCGATACCTAGTGCTTCCGCAATGGCGTCGGCAAAACGTTGCGCATCATCGGTGGTGGCTGTGGCTACAATGGCATCGCTGGCGATGAGCGCGGGGTTCTTCCACACCGGCTGGCCATCCTTGCGCCAATGAATGCCGATGGCCCAGCGCGGCAGCGGTTCACCCGGATACCATTTGCCCTGGCCGTAAAACACCAGCGCGCCGGGCGCGAAGCGTTGCTTGAGGCGCCACGCCAATTGTTCGGCGAGCGTCCATTTTTCGGACGACAGCGCGGTGTAGTTCCAGGCGTCGCCGTCCATGTCGTCGATGGAGATAAACGTCGGCTCGCCGCCTTGCGTGAGGCGCACATCGCCCGCTTGCAATTCGGCATCCACTTGTTTGCCCAGCGCGGCGATGTCGGTCCATTGCACCGGCGTATAAGGTTGGGTGACGCGCGGGTCTTCATGAATGCGCGTGACCGACATATTGAATTCGAATTGCGTTTCGCACGGATCAACGTTGCCGATGATCGCGGCAGCGCTCGCCGGCGCCGGCGTGCATGCCAAAGGGATATGCCCTTCGCCGGCAAGTAATCCTGAAGTTGGATCGAGCCCTATCCAGCCCGCGCCGGGTATGTACGCTTCCGCCCACGCGTGCAGATCAGTGAAGTCATGCGCGGGGCCCGCGGGGCCATCCAGCGGCTTTACATCGGCGGTGAGTTGTATCAGGTAGCCGGACACAAAACGCGCCGCCACGCCGCAGTGGCGCAGCAATTGCACCAGCAGCCAACCGCTGTCGCGGCACGAGCCGCTGGTCAGTGCGAGCGTTTGTTCGCCGCTTTGCACACCGGCTTCCATTCTTACTAAGTATTTGATCTTATTGGATAATTTTTGATTGATCGCGACCAGGAAATCAATCGTGTTGTTGCCGTCGCGCCAGTGTTGTGCGCGAAATTCCGCCAGCCACTGCATGAGCAGCGGACCGCGTTCGTCGATCGCGAGATAGGGCGTGAGATCTTTGGCGAGCGCGGCACTGTAGTTGAATGGAAAGTGGTCAGCGTAACTTTCCATGAAAAAATCGAAGGGGTTGATCACCGTCATATCGGCGACGAGATCGACGGTGATTTCGAGTTCGCGCGCTTGTTCCGGAAACACAAAGCGCGCGATGTAGTTGCCGAAAATATCCTGCTGCCAATTGATGAAGTGCTGCTCGGGTTTGACGTTAAGCGAGTACGACAAAATCGGCGTGCGGCAATGTGGCGCCGGACGTAAGCGGACTTCATGCGCGGATAGCGTGACCGCTCGGTCGTAGCGGTAGCGCGTCTGGTGATGCAGTGCGACCTGGATGCTCACCGGAAGGGTGTGGCTGTGAGTGGGTTCATGGGCTGCTCCAGATCGGGTACGCCATCACCGTTCCAGTCGGGATTGGGTAGTTGCGCAAACACGCGGCGCAACCCCTCGCCCCACTCGGTGTGAATCATTTTGAAATAAGGGTCCGCTTCGTCGATGCGGCGCTGCACGCGGATGTTGAGGCTGTTATTGTCGTAAATCACCAAGTCGATGGGCAGGCCCACCGAAATATTGCTGCGCATGGTGGAGTCGAATGACACCAGCACGCATTTCGCGGCCTCGAGTAACTGCGTGTTGCGCGTGATCACGCGGTCGATCACCGGCTTGCCGTATTTGCTTTCGCCGATCTGGAAATAAGGCGTTTCCGGAGTGGCCTCGATGTAATTGCCTTCGGAGTAAATATTGAACAACCGCTGCGGCTCGCCGCGGATCTGGCCGCCGACGATGAATGAGGCGCCGGCGTCGATGTTGTTCTGCTGCAGGTACGGCCCGTCGCGCCGCCGCACGTCACGCAGCGCGTTGCCCACCAGATCGGCGATTTCGAACATCGAAGACGCATTGGCCACGGTTTTGTTGCCGTCGCCCGCGCGCGCATTGTGTTCGAGCAGGTTGACCGCGCTTTGCGTGATCGATAAGTTGCCGGAGCTCATGATGACAATCACACGATCATTATCGCGTGCGATCAAGTGCATTTTCTTGAACACCGCGACTTGATCGACACCGGCGTTGGTGCGCGAGTCGGAGGCGAACACCATGCCGGCATCGAGCATTAGGGCAACACAATAAGTCATGCTGGTTCTGGGCTTCTAAGTGAATTGCAAAGCTTAGTTTAAAGGCCCGTTCATTACAAGGCACGGACAGCGAAATAAAATTTATCAAGTCGATACTTGCACTTGCACTTGCTGTTGCGTGTACACCGGCACCAGAAAATCGCGGTTGATTTCAGCCGTGAGCAACGCCAGCGTGTCGAGAAAATCCATCAGATATTCATGCAGCCCCACTTTGATGATCTGCTCGGTGCGGCCGTAGTGCAACTGCGCATGCAATTCGCCGGCGAGCCGTTCGGCTTCCATGGAGGAATCGTCGCACAGCGCTTTGAGGATTTCGTAGATATCATTCATGCAAGCGTGCAGCGAGCGCGGTACATCTTCGCGCAACACCAGCAATTCCGTCACCTTGGTGGGCGTGATCAAATCGCGATACACCTTGCGGTACGAATCAAACGCGGAAAGCGAGCGCAGCAGCGCGCTCCACTGGTAATAATCCACCGCGCCGCCGACGTCGGCCGCACTCGGCAGCAGCGTGTGGTATTTGACATCCAGCAGACGCGCGGTGTTGTCGGCGCGCTCGATGAAGGTGCCGAGACGTATGAAGCTGTAGCCTTCGTCGCGCAGCATGGTGCCGAAGGTGACGCCGCGAAACTGGTGCGAGCGCATTTTTACCCAGTCGAAGAATCCACCCAGCCCGCCGCCTTGCAGCCGGCCGTAATCCTGGGTGCGCATTTCCAGCCAGGTGGCGTTGATGTCTTCGTACATCTCGGAGGTGATCGCGCCGCGTTCGGTACGCGCATTTTCCCGCGCCGCTTGTATGCAGGAAAACAGGCTCGAGCTGTTGGCGGGATCCAGCACCATGAAGCGCATCACGTTGTCCGCCGACACCGGCCCCGGATAGCGCTCGTAGTAGGCGCTAGCCAGGCCGTTGATCACCAGCGGCAGCGCCCACGGCTCCGCCCACGACTGATCGGATTCCTGCACGCGATACGGCAATAACGACATGCGGTAGGTCACGTCGAGCAGACGCGCGGTATTTTCAGCGCGTTCGATATTGCGCGACATCCAGTACAGATTATTGGCGGCTCGCGATAACATGGTTAGCCTTCTCCTTCCGCATCTGCATCGGCCTCGAGAACCCAGGTGTCTTTGGTGCCGCCACCCTGCGACGAGTTCACCACCAGCGAGCCCTCGCGCAGCGCCACGCGCGTGAGACCGCCGGGCACCAGCGTGACGGATTTTCCCGACAGCACATACGGACGCAAATCCACGTGGCGCGGTGCGATGCCGGCATCGCAATAGGTAGGGCAGGTCGATAGCGCGAGCGTCGGCTGCGCAATGTAGTTGGCGGGATTTTGCAGTATAAGCAACCGAAAATCGGCGATCTGCTGTGCGGTTGAGGCCGGCCCCACCAGCATGCCGTAGCCGCCCGAGCCTTGCACTTCTTTCACCACCAGCTCCGGCAGATGATCGAGCACGTATTTCAGATCGTCGGCACGGTCGAGACGCCAGGTTGGTACATTGGAAATAATGGGCTCTTCGCCGAGATAAAAGCGAATCATTTCCGGCACGTAAATGTAAGTGGATTTGTCGTCGGCGACACCGCTACCGATGGCATTGGCCAACGTGACGCGGCCCGCTTTATAAGCCGCGAACAAGCCCGGCACGCCGAGTATGGAATCGGCACGGAAGGCGCGCGGGTCGAGAAAATCATCATCCACGCGGCGATAAATCACGTCCACGCGCATGGGGCCGCGCGTGGTGCGCATGTAAACGGTATTGTTGGTGACCAGTAAATCCTGGCCTTCCACCAGCTCGACACCCATCTGCTGCGCGAGAAACGCATGCTCAAAGTACGCGCTGTTGTAAGAACCCGGTGTCAGCACCACCACGGTTGGGTTCGTCACGCCCGCCGGCGCCACCGCGCGCAGGTTGTCGAGCAGCACATCGGTGTAATGATCCACCGGCGCCACCGGCATGCGTGAAAATAATTCCGGAAATAATCGCATCATCATTTTGCGATTTTCCAGCATGTACGATACGCCCGATGGTGTGCGCAGGTTGTCTTCCAGCACGTAAAACTTGTCCTGATCGGTCTTGACAATGTCGATGCCCGCGACATGCACATACACATCGCCCGGCACATTGAAGCCGCGCATTTCCGGACGGTAGAGTTTGTTGCCGAGGATCTGCTGCGCGGGAATGATGCCGGCTTTAATAATGTCCTGATCGTGGTAGATATCTTTGAGGAAAGCATTCAACGCACGCACGCGCTGGCACGCGCCATCGGAAATGGTTTTCCACGCTTTCCTGCGCAGGATGCGCGGGATGATGTCGAAGGGTATCGAGCGTTCGACGCCGCCTTCATCGCCGTACACCGCGAAAGTGATGCCCAGGCGCGTGAACAACGTGTCGGCTTCGCGCTGTTTTTGCTGGATGTAGTCGAGCGGCTTGTCTTTCAGCCATTCGGAATACATCGCGTACTGCGCGCGCACGATGCCGCCGGGTTGGTACATTTCATCGAAGATACGTGGCTCGTTCAATATGCCGCTCCAAGTAAGCGCCAGGTTATCGGTGTAAGCCCACTACAGCAAACGCCGTGCCATCCCAGGACACGCAGCGAAGTTTAAATGTAAGTATTTGATTATAAAGGAAAATATTATTTAACGCCTGCGGCGTTTTGAGCAGCGTGGACGACATTGCGAATGCGTTTGCACCAAAGCAAACCATACACCCCAAAATGGTGCTTGGGTAAAGCGGCGGCATTAATTTCTGACTATTGCAATGCCGGTCAGCCCAGCCTACCACTTGCCCGCAATGAGCGCGGCGTATTTCCACACGCAGCCGCCCCGCGGCGGTGCGGTAAGATGCGGGTTTTGAATTCTGGTGATTGTTCATGACGTATTGTGTGGCTGCGCTGACCGACAGCGGTATTGTTTTTGCGTCCGATTCGCGCACCCATGCGGGTGTCGATCAGTTGGGCATATTCAGCAAAATGACGGTGATCCAGTCCACGGACGACCGTGTGATTGTCTTGCTGTGTGCGGGCAATCTGGCGTCGACGCAAAGTGTGGTGAGCCTGCTCAAGCTGCGCATGAAAAACGACGCCGGCGAAATCAATCCCGATGGGCTCATCGGCCTGCGCAGTCTTTATGATGTAGCGGCACTGGTGGGCGACACCATGCGCGAGGTGGTCACGCGCGACGGCGACGCGCTGACGCAGCAGAATATCGACCCCGGCTGCACCTTCATTCTGGGCGGGCAGATCAAAGGCAAGGCGCAACGGCTGTTTTTGATCTACCCGCAGGGCAATTTCATCGAATCCAGCCACGACACCAACTATTTCCAGATCGGCGAAACCAAGTACGGCAAGCCGATTATCGATCGTGTGGTGAAGTTTGAAACCTCGTTGAAAGATGTTGCCAAGTGTTTGCTGGTGTCGTTTAACTCCACCATGCGCAGCAATCTCTCAGTGGGTCCGCCGATTGAATTGCTGATTTATCAAAAGGATACTTTGAGTGCCGCCATGAAGCGGCGCTTCACCGAAAACGATGCGTATTTTTCGGAGATCGGCAAGTTCTGGTCGGCCGGTTTGCGGCGCGTGTTTGCCGAGGCGCCGGATGTGCCGTGGGATTGAACATCGCTCGAATTTGAATTTTTGTATTCAACTGTCACCCTAAAAAAATTTATGCCTGACGCCGCTGCTCTAACACCTGCCGCAACAAAAT
>JAYUAH010000108.1:0-13520 GCA_043741415.1 Betaproteobacteria bacterium | reverse complement strand
CAGTCGTAACGGTGCAAACCCCTGCGTGGCAGGGTGCCGTCGCCACGCGAATAGTTGTGATGCGCGGCGTACGCTCCTACAATGAGTGAGTTCGATTGAGTTACCGACTCGAGGAGAATCTATATGGCGCAGAGTATCACCACCACGCTGACCATCAACGGTCAGCGCCAAACCATCACTGCGGCGGCGGACACCCCTTTGCTGTGGGTGTTACGCGAACAGCTCAAGATGACCGGCACCAAGTTCGGTTGCGGTGTGGGCCAGTGCGGTGCGTGCACGGTGCATCTCGATGGCAAGCCGGTACAATCGTGCTTGCAGACCTTGCAGGATGTCGCGGGTAAAAACGTCACCACGATCGAAGGCTTGTCGAAAGATTCCAGCCATCCGCTGCAAAAAGCGTGGCTCGCCGAGCAGGTGCCGCAGTGCGGCTACTGTCAATCGGGGCAGATCATGCGCGCCGCCGGGCTGCTGAAAGAAACGCCGCGCCCGACGCGCGAGCAGATCGTCGATTACATGAGTCCCAACATTTGCCGCTGCGGCACTTACGCGCGCATCACGCGTGCCATTGAGCGTGCGGCGAAGGAGATGGTGTAATCATGAATACTCAAGATAAAAGCATGCAAGCGAAAGGGCTTTCCCTCACCCCAACCCCTCTCCCAGAGGGAGAGGGGCTTTTGAGCCGCCGCCAATTTATGGTGGGCGCAGCGGGCATGACGTTCGGTGTGGCGGCCGGTGGCCCGGTGCTTACGGCACTGCTCGCGAATGACGCGATTGCGCAATCCAGCAGCGTGCGGCTCAACGACTGGGTGACGGTATTCACCGACGGCACGGTGGCCATCATGTCGCCGGCGGCGGAAATGGGGCAGGGCTCGTTGACCTCGCTGCCGCGCATCATCGCCGATGAAATGCATGCCGATTGGTCCAAAGTCAGAGTGGTGCCGTCGCCGGCAAACGATAAAATTTACGGCAACCCCGGCCGCGGCTACACGCAGTACACCGCCGGCAGCGCGACGGTGACGGGCTACTTCAACAGCATGCGGCAGTTTGGCGCGCAAGTGCGTTATGTGTTGATGGATAACGCTGCTGCGCGCTGGGGCGTGCCGCTGGCGGAAGTCACCTCGCAACCCGGTGTGGTGTTGCACGAAAAATCCGGCCGGCGTTTGACCTACGGTGAAATTGCTGCGTTCGCGAAAATACCTGCCGAGGCACCGCAGGTCACGGTGGAGCCGGTGACGACCGCGGCGTTTCGCTTGATCGGCCAAGACATACCGCGCGTGGATGTTGCGGGCAAACACAACGGGACGACGAAGTACAGCATCGACGTGCAAGTGCCCGGCATGATTTATGGCGCGATACTGCGCGAGCCGGTGGAAGGCGCAGGCGTGGAAAAAGTTGACGATGCCGCCGCGCGCGCGGTGGCGGGTGTGACCTACGTGGTGCCGCTAAAAAACGGCGTGGGCGTACTCGCTGAAAATCCGTGGGCTGCGTTCCAGGGCCGTAAAGCATTGAAGGTGACGTGGGGCGGCAAGGCGCCGGGCAAAGGGTTCTCCACCGAGTCAGGCTTTGCGCGATTCTCGGCGGCGGCGAAAGACCCGGCGCATCCCGTGATCGATTGGGAAAAGAAGGGCGACGCCGAGGCTAAACTGAAAAGTGCGGCAAACATTGTCGAGGCCGAATATCTTTCCGATTACGCCTATCACGCGCAGATGGAGCCGCTGAATTCCACCGCGGCGGTGTCGCCTGCGGGTGACGCGGTTGAAATTTGGTGCGGTGTGCAAAGCCAGACCATTGCGGTAGCGGCGGCGGCGCAGGCGCTTAACATTGCCGAATCTAAAGTGAAGTTCAATCACCATTTGCTCGGTGGCGGCTTTGGCCGGCGGGGAAACCGCGACGCGGATTTCGTGGTGGATTCGGTGCTGCTATCGAAAGCCGCCGGCAAGCCGGTGAAGGTGATCTGGACGCGCGAGGATGATATCCATTCGGGGCGTTTCCGTCCGTTGTATGTCAATCGCCTGAAGGCGGGGCTGGATGCGTCGGGTAACGTCGCGGGCTGGCATCACCGCGCGGTGTGCGATCACGTGATGGCGTTCATGGACCCGGTGCGCTATAAAATCGTGAAGGGCCGCGATCCGATTGCGCTGCTCGGCACCGAAATACCGGCGTACGATATTCCGGATCGCACCATCGAGGGCGTGCTCGAAACCACCGGCATGCGCACCAACCCGCTGCGCGGCATTGGATTCACTGCCAACAGCTTCGCCACCGAGGTATTCGTCGATGAACTCGCGGTGAAAGCGAAAGTTGATCCGGTGGAATTTCGTTTGCGGCTGCTCAAAGACAAGCCGCGCGCGCTGCATGTGATTCAAGAGACCGCGAAAATGGCCGAGTGGAGCCGCAAGCGTCCGGGACACGGCCTGGGTGTGGCGTATGTCAACTACTCGGGCACGGAAATCGCGGGCATCGCCGATATCACCATCGACAAAGCCACAGGTGCGATCAAGGTGCACAACTTCTGGTGCACGATTGATTGCGGCGTGGCAGTGCATCCCGATAACGTGATTGCACAAACCGAAAGTTCGATTGTGTATGGCGTCGGTCTCGCACTTACCGAACGCATCAGCATCGTCGATGGCGCCGTGCAGCAATCGAACTTTTTTGATTACCACGTGCCGCGCATGCGCGACGTGCCGCAGATGCACATCAAACTTGTGCAAACCAAAAATCATCCGACCGGCGCCGGGCAAATGGCGGTGCCGTTGGTGCCCTCGGCGATATCCAACGCGGTGTTTCAGTTGACCGGCGTGCGCTTGCGCCAGCAGCCGATGCTGGCAGGGCGGGTGAAGCAGGCGTTGCTTGAGACTGGTAACGCTTTTGTATAAAAAAATTAAATAAAATCAAATACTTACGATAGTATCGCGGAGCGCGGCATTTGATGACGCAGATGGTGGAGTTTGTACTCACGGTCAACGGCGTGCGTCACGACGTCACCGCGCATCCCGACACGCCGTTGCTGTGGGTTCTGCGCGAACAACTGAAATTCACCGGCACTAAATATGGTTGCGGCGTGGGCCAGTGCGGCGCATGCACCGTGCATCTTGAGGGCAAGCCCACGTTCTCCTGTTTGCATGCGATCAAGGATGTGGCGGGGAAAAGTGTGCTGACCATCGAGGGGTTGTCGCCGACCGGCAGTCATCCGTTGCAAAAAGCATGGGTTGAAGAGCAAACGCCGCAATGCGGCTACTGCCAGTCGGGGCAGATCATGCGTGCGGCGGGGCTGCTGAAAGAAACGCCGCATCCTTCGCGCGAGCAGATTGTTAGTTACATGAAGACGAATATTTGCCGCTGCGGTTCGTACAACCGCATTGTTGCTGCGATTGAGCGGGCGGCGAAAGAAGCATGATGCAACGCCGCGATTTTCTGAAACGCACGGGCCTCACGCTGGGTTTTCTGGCAACGCCCGGCGGCCTGTTGCGCGTGGTGGATGCCCATGCTTGCGGCGAAGAAGGCGACATCGATCTCAACGCCTGGGTGCATGTGTCCAACAGCGAAAACACCATCACCGTTAAATGCCCGACAGCGGAAATGGGGCAAGGCATTTACACCTCGATTCCGTTGCTGGTCGCGGAAGAACTCGATGCCGATTGGCGCACCATCAGAGTCGAGCAAGCGCCATCGGACAAAGCATTCGTCAACCCGGATTACTTCAACGTGCAGGGCGTGGGCGGCAGTCGTTCGACACAGGGCTATTGGCGCATCGTGCGGCTGGCGGGGGCGCAGGCGCGCGCGATTCTGATCGCCAATGCGGCGCGCGAGTGGAATGTTGCACCGGCGGAATGCACGACTGAGCCGAACAACGTGGTGCACGCGACGAGCGGGCGCAAGATGAGCTATATGCAGGTGGCCAAGCTGGACGACATCAATCTGGATGTGCCGCTGCTCATGGAAAAAGATTTGAAGCCTGCGTCGCAGTGGCGGCTGTTGGGCAAAGACGTGCAGCGCCTCGACGTGCCGCTCAAAGTGAATGGCTCCGCCAAGTATGGCATTGACGTGCAGATTCCGGGCATGTTGTACGCATCGATACTGCGTTCGCCGGTGGCAACGTTGCCGCATCCGCTGTATGGCGATGGTGCGGAAAACGGACCGGTGAAAGTGGATGGTGCTGATGCACTGAAAATAGAAGGCGTTGTGAAGATTGTTGAATTGCCGCACGCCGTGGCCGTGATAGGCGCCGATTACTGGGCCACCGTGCTGGGCAAGCGCGCACTAAAAGTCGAGTGGCTCAAAGGCTCGCTGGCCTCGCAATACGATAGCGAAGCGAAAAAACGCGAGTGGGCTCTCGTCGCTGCTGATCGTTCGAAGAAAGGCAGAACCATCGACAATGCCGGCAACTTTGATGAGGCTTTCAAAGCGGCCGCACAAACCGTGTCGGCGGATTATGTAACCGACCACGTGCATCACGCGTGCATGGAGCCGTTCAACGCCACGGCATCGATGATGCACAACGACATGGAGTTGTGGGCGCCGACGCAGGGGCAGACGTGGGCGCAGCAGGCGTGCGCGAAAGTAACGGGTCTCAGCGAAGACAAAATACGCGTGCACACCACGTTCCTCGGCGGCGGCTTTGGCGCCAAGACCGAGCAATTGCCCAATGCCGAAGCGGCGATGCTCAGCAAGATCATGGATAAAACCGTGAAGGTGATCTGGAGCCGTGAGGATGACGTGAAGCACGGCGCCTATCGCCCGCTGACCGCGCAGCACATGGATGCCGCGATTTCCGCCGATGGTAAAGTCGTCGGTTGGAGTCATCGCCTCGTCGCGGATTCCGTGCTGGTGCGCGCGCGCAAAGTGGTGTGGGATCAAAATCCCGGCATCGACGGCTCGGTGGCGGTAGGCATGACTCAGCCGTACGGCATACCCAACAAGCATCATGAATATGTGCATCAAGCGGGCGGCGTGCCGGTGGGCTATTGGAACGCGGTGGGTAATGGCTTCACCATATTCGCGGTGGAATCGTTCATGGATGAAGTGGCCGCAAAAATCGGTAAAGACCCTTTGCAACTGCGCATTGATTTGTTGACCGACGCACGCGGCAAAGCGGTGCTGGAACTCGCGCGCAAAATGTCGCAGTGGGACCGCAAACCAGTGAACAAAAATGACAACACCGCACTCGGTGTGGCCTACAACCATGGTGGCCGCTGGAACTGCCAGATCGCACAAGTTGTTGAAGTGTCGGTGGATCGCGCAACGGGCGCGATCAAAGTTCACAACGTGTGGGCGGCGGCCGATCCCGGCACGGCGATACAGCCGCGTCACCTGCGGCAGCAACTTGAAACGGGTATTATCTGGGGCCTGTCAGCAGGGCTGCGCGAACGCGTCGTGATCAAGGCGGGCGTGGTGCAGCAATCGAATTTTTACGATTATCCGGTGCCGCGCATGGATGAGATTCCGAACATCCACATTGAATTGTTGCAAGGCGCGGTGGGACAATCGTCGGGTGCGGGGCAAATCGGCGTAGCGCCGATGGCGCCGGCGATTGCCAATGCGGTATATAAATTGATGGGTGCGCGGCTGCGTGAGTTGCCGATGTTGCCGGAGCGGGTGAAGGTCAGTTTGGCAGGGGTGCATACAGCCGTTGCATGAAGGCTGATGTGAGAGCAGGTTGTTTTTTCATACGGGGGAGAGTATGAACGCATTTCGAATCAACGGGGTTGTGTGCGCTGTATCGGTGTTGGCGATGGTTGGTCTACTGAGCAGTTGCGCGGGCAACGCGCCGCGCACGGCGGAGCAATACAATCCGCGCGTGGCGGAAGCCAACAATATGGGGTTGGTGGGCCAGATCGATTTGCAGGCGCGCAGCGCCTACCATCCGGAAATCAAGCAACAGGGCAATCGCTGGATTGCCTACGTCGGCCATCACGGCGGCCCAGCGAAAATTAATCCGCTCAACGGCCGCACTGAATTCAATGGCACATCGATCATCGATGTGACCGATCCGAAAAATCCCAAGTCGTTGTTCCACATCCCCGGACAGGAAGGCGGCACGGAGACCGGCGGCGCGCAAATGGTGCGCGCCTGTGCCGGCAAGGATATGCCCAAGGGCGACAAGAGTAAGTACTACCTGCTGCGTTCATTCGGCACCACCGCGCATGAAGTGTGGGACGTGACGGTGCCGGAAAAACCGGTCATCGTCAGCACACCGGTGCGCGGTCTGCGTGACACGCACAAAAATTATTGGGAGTGCGATACCGGCATCGCCTATCTGGTGTCCGGTCCCAAAGGCTGGGGCACGCGCCGCATGCTGCAAGTATTTGATTTGAGCGATCCGGCCAAGCCGGTACACATCCGCGATTTCAGTTTGCCGGGGCAGGAGCCGGGCTCGAAGAATCCGACTACGCCCGACAGCAAATACCAGATTCATGGTGCAATCTCGACCGGCGTCAAAGGCAATCGCATTTACATCGGCTACGGCACGGCGAACAACGGTATCCTGCAAATTCTCGATCGTGAAAAACTGTTGAAGGGCGCCAAAGAGCCGACGGTGGAAAACCTGCTCTATCCACAGGTGTCGCTGATGTACACCTCGCCCACCATGGGTGCGCACACCACGTTGCCGATCATGGGTGTGGAGATCAAGGATTTCGCGTCTAACAAGGTGGCAAAGCGCGACTTGATTGCGTTGACCAACGAATCGACCTCCAACGAGTGTTTGGAGCCGCGGCAGATGGCGTACTTTGTCGATATTACGGACGACACGAAGCCCTTTAATTTGTCGAACTACCAGGTGCCCGAGGCAGAGGGCGGCTTCTGCAAGCGCGGCGGGCGCTTCGGCTCGCACTCATCGGTGGAGAATCAGCCGCCGATGTATGCCAAGCGCGTGTTAGTCTATGCGTGGTTCAATGCTGGTGTGCGTGCCGTGGATATCCGCGATCCGTACCGTCCGAAGGAGATTGCTTCTTACATACCGGCGATCACCGATAACACCGACAAGCGCTGCATCACCACGCCGCAGGGCGCGCAATGCAAAGTGGCGATTCAGTCGAACAATGCGGAAGTGGATGACCGCGGCTATATCTACATCGTAGACCGCGCGGACACCGGCATGCACATTCTTGAACTGACGGGCAGTGCACGCGCGGTGGCGGATTTTAAATAGCGCAGTGGTGTGATGCCGTAAAAAAAGGGCGGAGCGATCCGCCCTTTTTTATGTTTGCCGCGACACCCGCGGTCAGGTGCGCAAGGTGTGCGGAATGCGTCCGAGGATGGGAAACTTCGGGTCGGTGTAGTCGGGCGTAGAGGTGTGCCCAGGCGCGACCAGACTGTCGATCAGCGCTTCGTCCGCGGCATCGAATGGGTGATCAAGCGCGCCCAGATAGGCGTGCCATTGTTCCTCGGTGCGCGGTCCGGCGATTACCGCGGTCACCAGCCGGTTGTTGAGCACCCAATTTAGCGCGAACTGGCCGGCTGTCATGCCGCGCTTTTCGGCATGGGCTTTGATCCGCTGCGCATGGGCCAGCGATGCCTCGCGAAACTCGGATTCCAGCAGACGCCGGTCGCTGCGTCCGGCGCGCGTATCGCCCCCCAGCTTGCCGCCGGGCAGGTACTTGCCGGTGAGCACGCCGCGCGCGAGCGGGCTGTACGGCACGATGCCCATGCCGTAGTATGCACACGCCGGAAACATCTCCGCTTCGCCAAGCCGGTTCATTGCATTGTAGACCGGCTGCAACACGATGGGCTGCGGCACGCCCAGCCTGCGGCAGGTGTTGACCACCTCGGCGATGCGCCAGCCGTCAAAATTGCTGAGTCCGAAGTAACGCATCTTGCCGGCGCGTATAAAATCGCCGATGGTGCTGACGGTTTCCTCCAGCGGCGTGTCGGGATCGTCGCGGTGCAGGTAGTAGACATCGACATAGTCGGTGGCTAGCCGCTTCAGGCTCGCATCCAGCTCGAACGTCATCCACTTGCGGCCGCCGCCGCCCGAATTCGGATCGGCGGGTGTCATCGCGTTCTGCACCTTGGTCGCGAGCACCCAGTACTCGCGATTTTTTGCGACGAGCTTCCCCACCATGCGCTCGGAGCCGCCCTTGGCGTAGCTGTCGGCGGTATCAATGAAATTGATGCCGGCGCCGAACGCCGAATCGACGATGCGCCCCGCGACTGCCTCGTCCGTCTGATCGCCGAACATCATCGCGCCGAGACAGATCGGTGATACTTTCAACCCGCTATTGCCCAGCCGCCGATAGTCCATTGCGTCTCTCTTTACCGACTCCGGTAACTTTTTTCATTTTAACGTAGAACTAAGGGGCGCCGGCTTTTACGGCGTCTTACTTGAGCGCGGAGTTGGGCGTCCGACTATGACTCGAACTCACTCCTGGGAACACCCGACCGGCGGATGATGGACTGGAGAGTATCGATACGTAGTTCAGTATAGTTTGGAACCGGTACGGTAATGGTTGTGCCAGGGAGCCGTTTCTGCATCACGACATGACTGCCGCGCTGACGCACCTCAAGGAAACCGTGACGTATAAGGATGGCACAGACCTGTTTTCCTGAGAGGACGCGTAGACTACCCAACCGCAATCTCCACGCGGGTCACGTACACTTCATCGTGCAAACGCGTCTGAATCTCACTGGGCGATGCCGTTTCGAAGAACAACTCGAGTGCTTCGCGAAGATTCTCACGCGCCGCTTCGATACTAGCTCCTTGACTGGCGATATCGAGTTCCGGGCAGAGCGATACATACCCGTTCCCTTCGCGCTCTATAATTGCGGAAAATTGCCTTTGCATGGGCTCTACTCCAATTCTTCGAGATGAACGTCCAACATAGATCGAGTGCTTGCGTCAGATTGTAGCATTGTCATTCCTCAATTTCGCACAGTAGTGCTTGCGCAACACGCACCAACCTTTTGTCTCTTGCAAAACCAGCAGCGTTGCGGCTGGTCATGTGAATTGCAAATCGACTCCGGTAACTTTTTTCGATGACCGTTGCGCCGATTGCTGCGGGTGAAAGCCGAAGATGCAGAGTTCTTGTCGGCGTGTTTTGAGTTCCAACGTCGATAATCAACGGCTGCCGAAGGCGGTCTGTTGCATTTAGAGTTAGGAGAGTTCATTGGCCAATACGCTCTTCCAGTTGCTGGCGGTCTCGCCTGGCTTCGTGCAGCAGCAATAGCTTCCTATGTCTTGCGAAAACCCTGGCTTTGACACAAGCGATTTGCGTGTCCAGTCAATGTAGAACTGTTTCGCATATTGTCGATTGCTGTCGCGAAGCTTTCCATAGCATTCTTTGAAGAATTTGGACGGAAAAAGGACGAAGTGACTTGAAGAACTGGTTTGATAGATGAGGTGCTCGACACCATTCATGATGCTTTCACTGATGTCATACCAGTAAATCGGCCACGGCTTCGTGGTGGTCCGAATGGATACCGTCTTTTCATTGACGCGATAGATCGAACGGCTGCTATGAGACGCGCCGACACCATTCTTCGCCAATTCTTCCAAGAATTTGTTCATTCTTGCAGAAGACTTTGGGTTAATCGGCATGCCGGCTCCTCACTAAAAGTAAACGTCGTGTACGGCGCTTTACAAGACATCAAATGACTGTGTGTTGAACTCAGTGTTTGCAAAAAAGTGAATTAAATCAAATGTTTCTTTGTATTTAGTGTGTCTTAAATCAGAAATGCAAACACCCCCAGTTTCTGCCGCTCTCCGATAGCCCGACCAGGTATGTCAATCAGGTCACGAACGACGTCGGGTGCAGCGGCTGCACGCCAGCTGCGTGTACTCAGGCGGCAGCATCATAGCATTGCGGTACAGTTCCAGCGCCTGCGTCAACAACATGAAGCGGGTATTATCCGGCGCAGGTCAAGTTGAAATCGGCGCAGGCGCATGCACAAAGTGCCGCGATTTGAAAGTTGATATGCAGCGAATAATTTTACAGAAGAGGGAGCGCATGAACACATTAGGAATCAAAGGGCAGGTCTATGCCGTGGCAGCGTTGGTGATCAGCAGTTTGCTGAGTGCTTGCAGCACGCCGCGCACGGCCGAGCAATACAACCCGCGACAGGCGGAATCGAACAACGTGGCGCTGCTGGGGCATGTCGATTTGCAGGCGCGCAGTGCCTACCATCCGGAGATCAAGCAGCAGGGCAATCGTTGGGTCGCTTATGTGGGACATCACGGCGGCCCGGGCAAGATCAATCCGCTCAACGGTCGTACGGAATTCAACGGTACGTCCGTTATCGATGTGACCGATCCCAAAGCGCCGAAAATGCTGTCGCATATCGCCGGGCAGGAGGGCGGCACCGAGACCGGCGGCGCGCAGATGGTGCGCATCTGCGCCGGTAAGGATTTGCCCAAAGGCGACAAGAGCAAGTATTACCTGCTGCGCTCGTTCGGCACCACCGCACATGAAGTGTGGGATGTGACCACGCCCGAAAAACCGGTGATCGTCAGTACCGTAGTGCGGGGGTTGCGTGACACCCACAAGAATTTCTGGGAGTGCGATACCGGCATCGCGTATCTGATTTCCGGCCCTAAAGGCTGGCGCTCGCGCCGCGTCATGCAGGTGTTCGATCTTTCCGACCCTGCGAAGCCGGTACATATACGCGACTTCGGTTTGGTGGGGCAGGAGCCGGGCGCGAAGAATCCGCTGCCGGACAATCAATACCAGATGCATGGCGCGATATCGACCGGCGTAAAAGGTAATCGCATTTACCTGGGGTCGGGCACTAACAGCAATGGCGTTTTGCAAATACTCGACCGTGAAAAATTATTGCACGGCCCCAAGGAGCCGACGCCTGAAAACCTGTTGTATCCGCAGGTGTCGATCATGTACACGTCGTCGTACATGGGCGCGCATACCACGCTGCCGATCCTGGGTGTGGAAGTCAAAGATTTCGCATCTAACAAGTTTTCCACCCGCGATCTGGTTGCGTTGACCAACGAAGCCATTGTGAACGAGTGCGGAGAAGCGCGGCAGATGACGTATTTTGTGGATGTTACCGACGATAAAACGCCGTTCAATCTGTCGAACTATCAGGTGCCTGAAGCGTTGGGCGGGTTCTGCAAGCGCGGTGGCCGCTTCGGCTCGCATGCGTCGCACGAGAATCAGCCGCCGATGTATGCCAAGCGGGTGATGTTCTATGCCTGGTTCAATGCAGGTTTGCGTGCCGTGGATATGCGCGACCCGTTTAACCCGAAAGAAATCGGCTATTACATTCCGGCGATTACCGATAACACCGACAAGCGCTGCATCACCACCCCGCAGGGTGCGCAATGCAAAGTGGCGATTCAGACCAACAACGTGGATGTGGATGATCGGGGCTATATCTACATCGTTGATCGCGCGGATACCGGCATGCACATCCTGGAGTTGACCGGCAGCGCGCGTGCGGTGGCGGATTTCAAATAGCGCGTCTCTGCAATTGCGCAAGAAGGGGCGAAGCGATTCGCCCTTTTTTGTTCCCTCGCACCGCCGCGTTACAATCGCCGCATGCTAAAAAAGCCGAAACGCGATCGCAAGCGCAGTAGTGAACAAAATAAGCGCTGCGATGTTGCGCTGCTGGTGGACATTGAAACTGGCGCACGCGGTGCAAGCGGCAAGTTTGTAGTGGATCGCGGCAGTGTGGAAGCGTTGCTCTATCGTTGTTTGCGTACACTCTACAAGGCGGTGGTCGTGGTGCCGTTTGATCCCGCAGTTTCGCCAACCATCGACGAACTGCGCGCGCTCAAACCGCGCGTTGTGTTCAACATCACTGAATGGGTGAATGGTGACCGGCGGCTTGATGCGTCGATCACCGGTTTGCTGGAACTGATGGGGCTGCATTACACCGGCAGCGGCGCCGAAGCGCTGCAAGTCTGTAGAGATAAATCTCTTTCAAAACAAATAGTTAGTTCATATAACGTGACAGTGGCACGAGAGATGGTGGTGCTGCCCGGCGAGCGCGTAGCGGTGCCGACGTTTGGTTTTCCCGTGCTGGTTAAACCGCAATACGGCGACGGCTCCGATAGCATCGGCAAAAACTCTTTGGTGCGCAATCTCACGCAATTGCGTGAACGCGTGCACGCAATACACCGCAAACAACGCCAGCCTGCGCTGTGCGAGGAATTTATTCCGGGGGACGATATTTACGTCGCGCTGCTGGGGCGCGAGCCGCGCGTGATGCGTCCGATACAAATAGTTATCGGGCGCAAGCATCCCAATGCGCCGCTGTTTGCCACGTACAACGTCAAGAATACCGCCGCGTATCGTAGGCGCTGGGGGGTGCACTGGATCGAACCCAAGTTGCCTGCAGCCGTGATGCGCGAGATCCGTCGCGCCAGCCGTGCGGCATTTCATGCGCTGAAGTTGAGCGGCTATGCGCGACTCGATTACCGCTTGGCGCCGGACAACCGACTGGTGTTTTTGGAAGCCAACGCGAATCCGGATCTCGATCCGCATTCGTTCGGCACGAATCGCTGCTTCGCCGGTGTGCGTTATCGAGACGCGATAAAAATCATTGTGGAGACGGCGCTGCGCCGCAGCCCGTAGGTTGGGCTGAGCCTGCGAAGCCCAACGCAGCAATTCGTGAGACTACCGGAATATAATGTGTTGCAAACGCCGTCGTGTTGGGGTTCGCTAGCTCACTGCCAACCTACGCCGGCGTTTATTTGCCGGTAAATTTAGGTTTGCGCTTCTCACCAAACGCGCGCACACCTTCGAGCCGGTCTTCGGTGACGACGGTGCGGTTGTAGGCTTCGATTTCAATCGCCAACCCGGTGCGCAGATCAACGTCGAGCCCGCGGCGGATCGCGGTCTTGGCCTGACGCAAAGATACCGGCGCGCTGGCACACATTGCGCGTGCGGCTTCCAGTGCGGCGGGCATCAGCGCATCGGGTTCGAACACTCGGTTGACCATGCCCCACTCGCAAGCCTCGTCCGCGGTGAAGGTTTTGCCCATCAGGATCAACTCTTTGGCGCGGCGTTCGCCGACGGCGCGCGGCAGATTTTGCGTGCCGCCGCAGCCGGGCAAAATGCCGAGCGTGGTTTCCGGCAACGCGAAGCGCGCGGTGTTCGAGGCGTAAATAAAGTCGCACGCCAGCGCCAGTTCGCAGCCGCCGCCGAACGCCGAGCCGTTCACCGCCGCCAACACTGGTGCGGTGCAGTTCATCACTGCGTAGTACGCCTCTTCGAAAATCGCGTGCTGCACGCGCCATTGCTCGTCGGTCATGCCGTTGCGCTCTTTCAAATCGCCGCCGGCGCAAAACGCTTTGTCACCGGAGCCGGTGATCAACACACAGCGCACATCCTGCGGATGAAACGCCAGCGGCGCAAAAATTTCGCGCAACTCGATGCCCATTTGCGTGTTGAGCGCGTTGCGTACGTCGGGCCGATGCAGCGTGACTTGCAGCAAGCCATCGGCGGATTTTTCAGTTTGCAGTGTTTGATGAGACATTTAAAAAAACCTTTTAAAATCAAATAGTTATGTTAATCCAGTTTCGCGCCGGAAGACGTAATGACTTTGGCATAACGCGCCGTCTCGGC
>JAYUAH010000107.1:0-2461 GCA_043741415.1 Betaproteobacteria bacterium | reverse complement strand
TGGCGCTAATCACAGGCGGCGGTGCTGGCATCGGCGCTGCGACGGCGCGCCTGTTTTGTAGCGAAGGCGCAGCGGTATTGCTGGTCGATACCGACGCGACGGCATTGGATCGCACCACGCTACACATCGTCGAAACTGTGCCCGGCGCGCGCGTCAGTTCGTTCGTGGCGGACATCGCTAACGAGGTGCTCGCGCTTGCAGCCACGCAACACGGCACGAAAATGTTCGGCCAACTCGATGTGCTGGTGAACAACGCCGCGATGCGCAACTACTCGCCGATTGCCGAGGCAAGCGTTGCCGAATGGCAAGCAATGATGAACGTGAATTTGATTGGTGCCGCCAATTACTGTCGCGCCGCATTGCCCATGCTGCGTGCCTCGGGGCACGGCAGCATCGTCAACGTCTCATCCTGCTACGCGGTAACGGGCCGCAAGAACATGGGTCTCTACGACGCGACCAAAGCGGGCCTGCTCGCGCTCACTCGCACGCTAGCTTTCGAAGAGGCCGCGCACGGCATTCGCGTCAATGCAATCTGCCCCGGCTCCACCCTCACTGACTTTCATATCACCCGCGCCCAGGCTGCGGGCAAGCGCATTGAAACCTTGAGGGGCGAACGCGATAGCAGCTCCCTGATCGGTCGCTGGGCCACACCCGACGAAATCGCGATGCCCATCCTCTGGCTCGCCTCGGATGAAGCCTCGTTCATCACCGGGGCGACTCTGATGGTGGATGGCGGGCTGTCGATCATGTAGCCGCGCGGTGCGATAAATCGCGCCTACACGTTGAACAAAAAGTTCAAAACATCGCCGTCCTTGACCACGTATTCCTTACCCTCGGCCAGCATCTTGCCCGCCTCTTTCGCGCCGTGCTCGCCTTTGAACTTGATGAAGTCGGCGAAGGCAATGGTCTGCGCGCGGATGAAGCCTTTTTCGAAATCGGTGTGGATCGCAGCGGCGGCGCGTGGCGCGGTGTCGCCTTTGTGAATGGTCCAGGCGCGCACTTCTTTCACGCCCGCAGTGAAGTAGGTCTGCAGGCCGAGTAGCCCGTAGCCCGCGCGGATCACGCGATTGAGGCCCGGCTCTTCGAGACCGAGATCCTTCAAAAATTCCATCTTGTCGGCGTCATCCATGTCGCCAATCTCGGCCTCCATGTTGGCGCACACGGCGACCACCGGAGCCTTTTCTTTCGCTGCGTATTCGACGACTGCCTGATAGTGCTTGTTGTGCGCCAGATCGAGCGCGTCGGCAACATTGGCCACATACATCGTCGGCTTGGCGGTGATGAGACACAGTGGTTTCAGCAGTGCTTTGTCTTCCGCATAAAGATCGAGTGAGCGCACCGGTTTGCCTTCGTTCAGCACGACCAGGCAACGCTCAAGAATCGGCAGCAGATGCTGCGCGTCCTTGTCGCCACCTGCACCGGCGAGCTTTTTGTAGCGCGAGACCGCTTTTTCTACGCTGGCCAGATCGGCGAGCGCCAGCTCGGTGTTGATGACTTCGATGTCATCAATCGGTGAAATTTTTCCGGCAACGTGAATTACGTTATCGTCCTCGAAGCAGCGCACCACGTGGGCGGTGGCGTCGCACTCGCGAATGTTGGCCAGGAACTGATTGCCAAGCCCTTCGCCTTTCGACGCGCCTTTGACCAGTCCTGCGATATCGACGAACTCAACTGAGGCCGGAACGATGCGCTGCGGTTTCACGATTTCGGCTAATTGCGCGAGGCGATGGTCGGGCACTTCCACGATGCCAACGTTGGGCTCAATGGTGCAGAACGGGTAGTTCTCCGCCGCAATGCCTGCCTTGGTGAGCGCGTTGAAAAGGGTGGATTTGCCGACGTTCGGAAGACCGACGATGCCGCATTGGACAGCCATGATGGAACCGGTAAAGTTTTAAGTTAACCTGTAATTATCTCTGAGTGAACCGGCGCAGCGCTGTAGAAGCGGCACGCCGCGATCCGCCCTGACATCGCGTGACGAACCCCGGTGCCGCCTGGGCGCGGCAGAGCTGCCCCTACCAAGGTCAGATCACCCGCACCCGAATCACATTTTCCACCGCCGCAATTGCGTCGACCACCTTCGCGCTCGGCGCGGATGCCACGTCGATGATGTTGAAGGCCAGCTCGCCACGGCTTTTGTTGATCATGTCGATGACATTGACGTTGTTGTCGGCCAACACTGACAACACGTGGCCCAGCACGCCGGCTACGTTATCGTTGGAAAAAGTGATACGCGAGGTACCCGTTTCGCGGCCCATGCGGATGCTGGGCATATTGACCGAGTTGTGAATATTGCCGTTTTCCAGATAGTCGATCAACTGGTTGGCCGCCATCACGGCACAGTTTTCTTCGGACTCTTCGGTGCTGGCACCGATGTGCGGCATGGCGATCACGTTCGCGTTGCCGAGCAACGCAGGCTCTGGAAAATCGCAGACGTATTTGGCGAGCTTGCCGCTATTGAGGC
>JAYUAH010000106.1:0-2462 GCA_043741415.1 Betaproteobacteria bacterium | reverse complement strand
TGCCTCCCTTGGTAACGGGTTGAGGTTACACCCAGAATGCGGCTGAGAAAACGGCTAATGATGTGTCCACGATATCCGCGGCAGGTGTTAAAATTATTCAATAAAATCAAATACTTATAAAATTTCGGTGACTGGGCTCGCTACGCTGCGCAGGCTATGCCGCGACCACCCGATCGCGGCCCTCGTCTTTGGCACGGTAAAGCGCTTTATCGGCCAACTGAAAAAACGCATTGGTGTCGTGGATGTCGTGGGCCTTTGCGCCGACCACGCCGAAGCTCGCGGTGATCTGATAGGGCTCGCCGCTGTCGGCGACCATCACGGTTCGCGCGACGGCGGCACGCAAACGTTCCGCGAACGCCACGGCGTCGTCACGGTTGCAATCGACGAGCAGCGCAATGAACTCTTCGCCGCCGTAGCGCGCCAGTGTGTCGGCGGCGCGAAACTCGCGCAGCGCGATGGATGCAATGCGCACCAAGGCTTTGTCGCCCGTGGAATGGCCGAATTTATCGTTGATTAATTTGAAATGATCGATGTCAAACACAATCAGCGCGACCGACCACGCCTGGCGTTTAGCCAGCGCCAGTTGCTGTGTGATGCGCTCGACAAAGGCGCGCCGGTTGAGCAGCTCGGTCAGAAAATCCACACTCGAGGAATGTTGCAGTTGCTCGATCAAGCGGTCGCGTTCGAGTTCCAGTTGTTGTTTTTCTTCGGCGGTTTTTTTCAGCACGGCCACGGCGTTTTGCATGTCGCCGATTTCGTCGCGGCGGGTGGACGCGGGCAGTTGCGTATCCAGCCGGCCGTGGGCGATGGCCACCACTGCGCGCGTGTTGTCGAGCAGCGGCAGCAGTACGCGCCAGCGAATCAACACGAACACCATAATTTCGATCAACAGCACCAGGAGACCGATCGCGGCGTTGATCATGAGATCGCGCCGTGCCTGGGCGTAGCGTATGCGGGCGCCGCTGCGCGCGACGTCGAACAGGGTGTCGCGCAATTTGACGATGGAGGCCATCTCCGGCACATAAATCGCCACGAAGCGTCCGAGATCGAGACCGTAGTCGCGCCCCTCGGTGCCGGCCGCGGTCAATTCGCCGATGAACGGCAGGCCGACGGCGAAGTAGTGGTTTTTCATTTCGGTGATGGCCGCCGCGATGCGCGGTTCGGCTGAATTCGCGCGCGCCTGTACTTCGATCAACTGGCGCAACTGGTCGATGCGTCCGATGAGCAGGGGAATATCGCGCCGCTCCTCGGCGCCGAGCGGTTTTTGCGCGCCGATGGGTGTGGTGAATTGCGAGCCGAGCCGGCCCGCGTATTCACGCAGTTCGGCGGCGAGCCGCGCGCCCACCAGCGGCTGCGACAGTTCGGGATAAACGCGTTCGGCATCCGCCGACAGTATGGTGACGGCTTCGAGTGCGGTATCAATGACCGCGAACATATCGTCGATGGGCACGCGCGTAATGCGGCTCGTGCGCGCGGTGCGTTCGGCATAGGGCAGCGCCGCCACCTTCTCCACCTGTTGCCGAGCGCGCTTCAGTTGCTCCTGCGCTTTCCCGAGCTGTGAGGCGGCCGCCTGGTGTTCCGCGCTGGACATAGCGGCCAGCGGTTGCAGCGCTGCGCTAAATGCCGCATCGCTGGCCTCGCGCGCCGCGATCAGGCGTACGCGTTTGGCCGGGTCGAAGGTATCGCTGTCGCCGAGCACCGCAATCGTCGGGCCGCGCTCGAACGAAGCCTTTTCAGCGACCTTCATCGCGAGGTAGGTGATCTCCATCGCCGTGAGGCCGCGCTGCGCGGCGTTGACGGTGCGCCATTCCTGCAACACCGAGCGCACCAGCATGATCGACACCAGCGTTAACACCAGGCTGGTGGTGAGTATGAAAAGTTTGGTCAGGCGCATGGAGCGATTACGAGCACGCGCGCACGCGCGCGCAAACAAAAGCCCGACTCATATCGGGCTTTTTCAATAAAAAAATACTTAGCTATGATTACCGCAGGCTCGCATTGATGCGTTCGAGCGCTGCAGAGCCCGGGCACAGTTCTTTTGCGCTGAGTTGATTCAACGGCGTTTCGACGGTGTTCAGATGCTCGTGCATTTCCACCGCGCTGGGGTCGATATACAGGAGCCCGGTGACCACCTCGCCGCGTGCCGTATGTTCATGCACGTAGTTCATGGTCTTGATGCGGTTGGTCGGATCGTGATCTTCGGATAACTTGCGCAGCCGCATCACGCTGCCGTCGTGTTGGGTGACGTCGATCACTTCGCCCGGCGCGTAATCGGCGGTGATTTCTTCGCGGCTTTCGATGAAGTCGAGGCGGTTCACCGCTTCGTTGTGCTGGCGCACGTATTCGTAGCTTTTGGTGGAGCCGGCGTGATTGTTGAACGCGACGCACGGTGATACCACGTCAATGAACGCGGCCCCTTTGTGCTCGATGGCGCCCTTGATCAGCGGCACCAGTTGTTTTTT
>JAYUAH010000105.1:0-2471 GCA_043741415.1 Betaproteobacteria bacterium | reverse complement strand
TGCGTGACGAACGCATACTCGCGCTGTCGTCCAAGGTGCGCTACGTGGTCGATCCGAACAATCCGTACCCCAAGGCCTACACCGGCCACGTGCGCATGACGCTCGTAGACGGCAGCGTGGTCGAAGAACGCCAAGGGCATATTCGCGGCGGCGCGCAGGAGCCGCTCACGCGTGTCGAGATCGAAGACAAGTTTCGGCTAAACTGTGTGTTCGGTGGATGGGACGATGCGCAGATGGCGGCGTTTCTGCACGCGGTGCCGGGATTCTTTGACGGGCGTGTGAGTTTGACTGCACTCCGTGGATGAAAAATTGAATAAAAACAAATAGTTACGATTGGTTGGCGTCGTTTGAGGAGTTAAACGATGTACCCGGCTGCGGTGTGGGCGCAGATTGATTCGAAACCCGGTGCAGGGGTTTAGCCCATGCCCAACGCACCGTTCGTGCAGTCGCCGCCGCAACTCAACAATCAGTTTACGCATGACCGCGTGCTGCGCGCTTATTTGTCGCGCGCCTTGCCGCCGGACATGTTGCGCGACATCGAAGCCGCGCTCACGCACATGGGCGAACGCGCCGGCGGCGATCTTTACCGCTTGCAATTGGCCGACCGTACGAGCGAGCCGGTGCACACGCCGTGGGATGCGTGGGGCAATCGCATCGACCGCATCGAGGTCACGCCGCTGTGGCGCGAAGCTGAACACATCGCGGCCAAGCAGGGACTGATTGCTGTTGCCTACGAGCGGCGCCATGGCGAATTTTCACGCGTGCATCAGTTTGCGCTGGCGTACTTGTTTGCGCCGTCCACCGATGTCTATAGTTGCCCGCTGGCGATGAGCGATGGTGCGGCGAAATCGCTGCTGACCTCCGGCAATCAGCAACTGATTGCACGCGCCGTGCCGCATCTCACCAGCCGCGAGCCGCGTGAGTTCTGGACCAGCGGACAATGGATGACGGAAGCCACCGGCGGCTCCGACGTGGGCCTCTGCGAGACTGTGGCGCGCAACGAAACCGGCGCCTGGCGTTTGTATGGCCGCAAATGGTTTACCTCGGCGATCCACTCGCAGATGGCGCTGACGCTGGCGCGCCCCGCGGGCAATGCGCCCGGCGGCAAGGGGCTTGCCTTGTTTTACGTGGAAACGCGCAACGAGCGGGGCCTGCCCAATCGCATCACCGTCAATCGTCTCAAAGACAAACTCGGCACGCGCAAAGTGCCGACTGCGGAGCTTGAGTTGGAGGGCACGCCGGCGCAATTGGTGTACGGTACGTCCGATGGTGTGCGCCACATCGCGCCCATGCTCAACGTCACGCGCACCTGGAATGCCGTCACCTCGGTAGCGCTGATGCGGCGCGGCATCGCACTCGCGCGCGATTACGCGACACGACGCGTGGCCTTTGGCGCTAGGTTGATCGACAAGCCACTGCATGCCGATACGCTGGCCGCCATGCAAGCCGAATTCGAAGGCGCGTTTCACCTCGCGTTTTTTGTGGTGGAACTGCTGGGTCGCAGTGAAGCCGGCAACGCCAGTGCCGAGCAACTGGAATTGTTGCGCATACTCACGCCGATTGCCAAACTCACCACCGCCAAGCAGGCGGTGGCCGTGCTGTCCGAGGCGATCGAATGCTTTGGTGGCGCGGGTTATGTCGAAGACAGCGGCTTGCCGCAACTCATGCGTGACGCACAAGTGCTGCCGATCTGGGAAGGCACCACCAATGTGCTGGCGCTGGATACGTTGCGCGCGTTGAACGGCACGGCGGGCATGGCGCTATTGCAGCGCGAGGTCGGCTACCTGCAGCAAGGCGTGCGCGAACCCGCGCTGCTGCGTTATACGGCGCAGGTCGAGCGCGTGCTGGAGCAGGCGGCGGAATGGCTCACCGGCGCTGCCACGTTAGGCGAAAGCAGTGCCGAAGCCGGCGCGCGGCGTTTTGCGCTCACCGTGGGCCGCACGCTCGAACTGGCGCTGCTGTTGCGGCACGCGCAGTGGACACTCGAACATGAGCAGGATGCGCGTGCGGCTGCGGCGGCGCGGCGCTTCGCAGCGCACGGCGTGAATCTGCTGGCGGAGATGCGCGCCGAGGATGCATCTATTTTGGCGCGCGATACGTAGTGCGTGGTAATCACTTCAAGGAGAACAGTCGATGCGCGGCACGATGATGGATTTTCCGCTGACCATTACCCATCTGCTGGAGCGCGCCGGGCGCCTCTATGGCGACGCCGAGATTGTGTCGCGTCTGCCCGATAAATCGCTGCATCGCCACACCTATCGCGATTTTCACCGCCGCGCCTGCGCGCTGGGCGGGGCGTTGCAACAGCTCGGGCTGAAAGCAGGCGAGCGCGTGGCGACGCTGATGTGGAACCATTACGCGCACCTTGAAACTTATTTTGCCGCACCGTGCGCGGGCGGCGTGCTGCACACCCTCAACCTGCGGCTGCATGCGGACGACATCGCCTACATTGTCAATCATGCGCAGGATCG
>JAYUAH010000104.1:0-13552 GCA_043741415.1 Betaproteobacteria bacterium | reverse complement strand
TCACGCCGCGGTTGGCGATCACGATCAATCCTTCGTCCTCAATCACGCGCGCCGGCCCCACACGACCCAACATGACCGAAGGCGCTAACGGCAGCCGAACATCCATTTGCCGAACACGTCGCCAAAGCCGGCGATCAGTACGCCGGCACAAATGACGACTATGGCGATGCGCGTGGTGGCGAGCAACTCGCCGCGCAGCGTAATTTCCTCGCCGGCGGCAGGGTCGAGGCGGATCACGCGCCAGCCGATGATGAGTATCGAGGCCACAATTGCCGCTGAACTCACGCCTGACATGATTTCCCACAGGCAATTTTGCCAGGCCACGTGGCCCGCGAGCAGCAGCACGACAATCGAGATATACGCGACGATGAGATGGCGTTTCATGACGCTATCTTAGTGGGAAGTGGTGCCGCGGTCAAAACTGCACCGTGCCGGTCATGGCGATAGCACCCGACGGCCCGGCCGTCCACAGTTGCGCCGAGGCGCCGTCGGCCGACGGGATACCGCCCACGTTAAGCTTCTCATTGTGAAACACCGGGCTCACCGCGCGGTAATCGAGCTTGCGCACCGGCTTGCCGGCATGGCGCCGGCATAAATCGAGCAGCAGAGTGGTTTGCAGCGGGCCGTGCACGATGAGGCCGGGATAGCCTTCTTCTTTACGGCAATAATCGAGATCGTAGTGGATGCGGTGCGCGTTGAATATCAGCGCCGAGTAGCGAAACAGCATCGCTTCGTCGGGCATCACCTCGTGGCGCCACACGGCACTGGCGGGTGCGGGTTTGCCTGCGGGTGCGGGTGCGCCAGGTTGGGCCGCATCGCGATACACGATGTCGTGCTCTTCAACCACCGCAACGGTATTCGATGCCGTCACCGTGTGACGCACCGTGACAAACACCAGGTTGCCGCTCTTGCCCGACTTGGGTTCCACCGACAAAATTTCCGATTCGCGGCTCATGCGCTCGCCGATTTTGATCAGGCGTTTGAACTCCAGCCGACCACCGGCCCACATGCGCCGCGGCAACGTCACCGGCGGCAGAAAGCCGCCGCGCATGGGATGGCCGTCGTGCGCGAGTTCGGAGGCCGCTGCGGTCTCCAGAAAATACAGCCAGTGCCAGCCTTCGGGTATCGCGTCGCCGTCGTTGAGCGGCAGGTCGCGGCGATCCAGCGTGGCATTCATGGCAGCGATCGGCCACGCGGTAGCAAGATCAGTGTGTGCTTCTTTGCGGCCTACCCACTGCCGCAGATGTTCGAGAGAGTCATTCATAATTATTGTTTATAATCAAATAGTTACGTTATTTATCGGGTTTGCTGCTTGTTTTGACGTCGCTTTTTCCATAGTACGCTTTTTCCACCGTCTCGCGCTCGATACGGTACGCGTCTTCAAGGCCGATCAGCGTCTCAATATCTTTGCGCGCGGTGATCCATTCGGCCTGCGTCATGCCGCTGTAGTCGCCGGTTTTTTTCAGTTCAATGAGCGCCTTGCGCATGAAGTGAAACTGCACACCCACGGCGAGTATGGCATCGATGCAACCGGCATAGCCCATGTCTTTCAGTTGCGCATTCGAGTAGAGCGGACGATTATCGCGATTGCCACGGCTTTGCACATACACCATGGGCAATTTGCATTGCTTGGGTGCATTCACGGTTTCTTTGTGATCGCGCGGGAAAATCAGTCCCATGTCGGCGCCCACATCCTTGGCCACCAGCATGCGCTTTACGGCTTCGCTATAGCCTTGTTCGCGGCAGGCATCGGAGCGCGCGATGATGACAAAATCCTTGTCGCCCTGGTCACTATCGTCGCGCTGCGCGCACGCGAGCTTGATTTTGTCGCGAAATTCATTGATCGGAATATTGTGTGCGACGTAGGTATGGTAGTGCGCGCGCTTGGGGAACAACTGGTCTTCGATGTGCACGCCGGCAATGCCCGCGCGTATGCACTCGCGGATGGTGCGCATGGTGTGCAGCGGTTCGCCCCAGCCCGCGCCCGCGTCCATCACCACCGGGATTTTCAGACCATTGGCGACATCGGCGGCGACACGAATTTGCTCGCTCATGGTCAATTGCGGCTCGCTGATGGCCGTGCTGCTGCCGGTCACAAAGCCGCCGACATACAAACTCTTGAAGCCGAGGCTCTCGATCAGCCGGCCGGTCAGCGCGTCGTACGCGGTGGGCAATTCCAGAAACTTTCCCGCGTTGACGAGTTTACGCAGAGCGGTGGTAGCGCGGTACATGTTGTGGATTCCTTGCGGGCGTGAGCTGGAATAATCGCAGTACGCTTATTTTACAGCAGCGCAGCGTGTGCTATAGCCAACGCCTGACTTGCGAGCAATATGCGATATAGTTGTCGCCGAAAAGCCGGGTCAGTGCGCGTTCTTCCGGCGCGATCTGAAAGCGATTGATGGCCCACACAAAGAGGCCCAGAACGAGCAGGTTCACGATGTTGCCCAGCCATACCGCGAGTGCCGCGAGTATCAGCAGGTCCGCGAGATAAATCGGATTGCGTGAAATCCTGAATACGCCGCTGGTAATCAGATGGGTTGCGCGCGCCGGCCGCAATGGATTGATAGTGGTTTTGGCGGTGATGAACGACGCGGCCGCAACCAGGAAAAGGAGCAGGCCGACGGCGAGCAGTACGATGGCGATGGGGGCCAGGGCAGCAGATGCGAATCGTCCCAACGCCAGTTGCCGAGCCACGGCCCACATCAGCACGCCGATCAGCGCCGCAACAAGCGGTGGCGGTAGCAGCGGGTTCATGCGTTCGGGTATCACGCGTTCCCTAGCTGCGCCGAAACGTGCCGCAAAAATCCGCCGGCCCTTGCCACGTTTGCTCTACCACGCGCCCTTGCCGAAAAATCAGTGTGCGTTCACAGCTCACCGGCACTTCGCGGCTGGCGCCCGCGGTCACGCCGACGCCGATACCCACAGCCATGCCGCTACCCGCAGACACGCCGATCGAGGGCCACACTGAACTGCGGGGGACGACGCCATCCGAGTGCCAGGTGTAGACCTGCCGGCCATCATTGAATGCAGTGCTGCGCACCGGCGTGCCCCAGCGCGTGACGACTTCTTCATAGGTGGCGCCGAGCCATGCATCGCGCACCGTGCCGCCGTTGGTTGCTGCGCAGCCGGCAATGATCAGCGTGGCGGCAAGGGTTTTCGCGATGCAGGACAAACTTTATTTCGCAGCCGCCTGCGCCTCGGTGAGTTCGTAGACAAACCAGTCGCCGCGATATTCACACACGCTGCGGCGGCACGGTTGCAGCCACTTGGACTTGGTTTCGGTGCGCACGCTGCGCCCGAGCGCGGGGGCGTACCAGTCGACTTCAAAGATTTGCGTTTCCGTCTTGAAATCGCCCGCGTCGCCGGGGTAAATGGTGCGGCGGATTTTGACCGTGTCGAACTCCCCAGCGGGTACGCGCAGGCGTTCCGTGCCGAGCACGGCGCCGTCGACGCGTACGCTGCGCCGCACCTCCCCCGCCATTGCGTTGACCCGCACCGACCATGATTGGCCCGACGCCAGGGGCGATTGCACCGCCGGCAGCGCGGGCGTGAACTCATACTCGACCGGCATGCCATGGTTGTCGAGTGGGCGGCGCAGCCATTGGCCTTCGCCGGTGTACACGTCGGTGCGCGGCAGTCCCAGTGCGCGGTTGTCGACAGCCACCGCAACCACTTGCCCTTGTGCGTTGCTGGCCGGCGTGAGCGCCTGGCGCACATAACCGACCGTTTCGTTGTTATAACCGTTGATCACGCGATACACGTACGTATCGCCTGCGGCGGGTGCGGCCATCGACAGCGGCGCGCACAGTCCGCCAATTAGCGCAGCAATGATTGCCGCGAAAACAGAGAAACCCGGGATTTGCTTCATGGTGCCCTCCTCAATGTGGGTGCAAAATCAGCGGAATGTGCAACATAGTAAACAGTGATTCGACCACGGGAATTCCACAAAATTCACTGACTTTCGTTCATTCGCTACTGCGTAGCCCGGCCTCCTGGATGACTTTCGTGAAGCGCACCATTTCACTGCGCAAAAAACGCTCGAAATCGCGGGGTAAATTGCCTACGGCTTCCGAGCCGTCGGCCGCGACGCGCGCTTTTACGTCGGGCGTTTGCATGCCTTGGTGGATGGCGTCACCCAGTTTGTCGATAATGCGCTGCGGCGTGCGAACGTTTTTCGGAGGTCACTGCCAGCGCGCGCAGTTTGCCGCCGCGGGCCAGCGGCAGGCTCACTTGTATGCTCGAAATCATGAACTGCACCTGCCTGCCCGCGACATCGGCGAGCGCGGTGATTTCCGCGGCAATCGCGCCGTTGGCGCCGGTGCGGTTGTCGACGACGACCGCCTGTCTCGGTAACTCGGCGAGTTTTGCGCCGACGATGCGCGCCGCAAAATCCGAGCCAGCGCCGACGGAAAATCCGCAGAGCATGCGGATGGGGCGTGTGGGGTCGTTGTCGCGTTGCGGCCACGCGCAGTTGCTTGCTGTTGCAAAGCCCGCAGCGATAATCACGGCGGCAGTGTTCATCCGGCGTTCACAGACTCGCGCGTTCGAGAATTTCCTGACCCATCAGTGCGCACGCACCGGGAATTTGCGCGTAAACCAAACGCATCTGGTAATTCGCCTTGTAGACATAGCCGCGCACTTCCAGCACGTCAAAGCGTTGGCGCAGGTTGACCGGATTGCGCAGCGGCGGCATGACCTTAACCGTGTCTTCAACCGTGGCACGCGTGTCAGCGCCAGTATGAAACAGCAGCAGCGCTTGCGCTTGCTTGATTGCATCGTCGGCGCAGGGGTGGCGCTGCTGGCCGTGAGCGAGCATGCTCAGCAGCAACAAAATAAACAGTAGGGTTGTTTTCATGAGGCGAGTCGTGAATTCGATGGTTTGTATAAGTATTTGATTTTATTCAATATTATATTATTTCCCAAGTCATTCCATGCAGCAAAAAAAGTAACTCTGTCAGTCCCGCGCAGGAACGACAGCGCTGATTTTCCTTAACGTTGCTGTCCCGTCAACACTACAAGACAAGACGGCGACATCATGGTCGCCGTCTGAACCACGCGTTGTTGCCGCAGGCAGGGCGTTACTTCTTCTCCGCCGGTGTCGAAGTCGCCGGCCCCATGCCCCACACCTGAATAACCGCCGGTTCGTCCTTCGCGCCGTCGTAGTGGATGCCTTTTGCGCGGTGGATCACGTAACTGCCGGCGGGTGCTGGTACGGTGCTGTTCGGATCGTAGGTTTCGCCGGTGCCCATCCACCACGTGCCGGAAATCACAATAAAAAAGCGGTCATTCTGATGAAAGTGCGGGCGGCTCATGTGGCCGGGGTTCCATTTCAGGCGTATGACATACGGCCCCGGTTTGCTGGGGTCGCCAAACAATACTGCCGATTCATTGCTGCCGTTCGGGTTTTTCACCCAGCGGATTTCATTGGGCGGCGTGAAATCGACCCATTCGCGATTGATGTCGGCGGCATAACTTGCCGCGCCGGTAAACGTGAACGCAAACAACACACTCGCAGCTATCTTTGTTACGGACTTAAGCATGTGACCTCCTCAGGTTGTGTGATGGTTTAATCCGCCTTTATACCACTCTCACGAATGACTTTGCCCCAACGCGCGATATCGGCTTTGACCTGTGCGGTGAATTCCTCCGGCGTGTTGCCCACCGGGTTCATGGCAATGGCGGTGAGGCGGTCACGAAAATCCTGCGTGGCCATGATTTTCATGATGTCCCCATGCAAGCGCTGGATGATAGGTTTGGGTACCGCGGCCGGTGCAAACACGGCTTGAAAGGTGTCGGCGTCCAGGCCCTTGTAGCCGAGTTCGCCCATCGCCGGCACATCCGGCAGCAGCGCCATGCGCTTGTCGGCGGTGACGGCCAGCCCGCGCAGCGTGCCCGCCTTGATTTGCGGTGCAAAGCTCGGCACCGAGGCAAAGCCGATAGGCACTTGCGAGCCGAGCAGCGCCTGGATTTGCGGCCCCGCGCCGTTGTAGGGGATATGGCGCAGATCAATCTTGAACGCAAGCCGGAACATTTCACCCGACAAATGCGGCGTGGTGCCCGCACCGGGTGAGGAATAATTGTGCTTGCCCGGTTGCGCACGCACCAGATCAATCAATTCCTTCACACTTTTTGCCGGGTGCAACGCATGCACCGCCACCACGTTGGGTGAACTGCCCACGCAGGTGATGGGTTGAAAATCCTTGAGTGCGTCGTACGGCGGGTTGGCATACAGCGTGGGGTTTACCGTGAACGCCGAACTGGCGACCAGCAGCGTGTAGCCGTCGGCCGGCGCCTTGGCGGCGAGGCCGATGCCGATGTTCGCACCGGCACCGGGGCGGTTATCCACGATCACCGATTGGCCCAGACTTTCGGTGAGCCGCTGCGCGAGCGTACGTGCAATCACATCCGACGCGCCGCCGGGCGCGAAGGGCACGATGATACGCAGGGGTTTGCTTGGATACTGTTGAGCGGCGGCGGGCAGCGCAAACGCGACGGCGGCAACCAGGGTGCAGCAGAGTCGTGAAGTTTTCATAATGATCAGTGTGAGTAAGTGCGCGGCATCATAGCGCGGCGGCGGAACGGTCGCCAAAAAATTGTATGATACGGGCGCCTTTGCTAAAAGCAAAGCGTAATTCTACCGTAAGTATTTGATTTTAAATAATTATTTAATATACCCAATTGTCATGTCATGCACGTACGTGAGCGATCGACCGCTGCGCGATGAGCTTGGCACGGACAATGGCCTTGATGGAGCGACGCGGTGACGACCAAAGCACATATCATCCGTTTCATGCAGGCTGAGTTTCCGCAAAGCAAATGCATGGTCGAAGCCATCGGAAAACGCTCTGCTGTGGTCCGGCACAAAGTCGGCAAGGATGAGCTGCGTCCCGGGGGCACGGTCTCCGGACCGGTGATGATGGCGTTGGCGGACACCGCCTTGTATGTCGCCATACTGGGCGAGATCGGCATTGTTCCACTGACGGTGACCACCAGCCTGAACTTTAATTTCCTGCGCAAACCGTCACCCGATCGTGACGTTATCGGTGTGTGCAAATTGCTCAAGGTGGGCAAAGCGCTGGCGGTGGGCGAGGTGACGATTTTCTCCGAGGGCAGCGACGATCCGGTTGCGCATGCGGTGGGCACCTACTCGATTCCGCGTGCGTAACTTCAAAATTACTTTCCTGGTGTTGCTGGCGATGATCTGCGCCGGTTGCGTTTTCGCGCCCGCGTCCGACGCTTGGGAAGGCCGCTTACAAGGCCACACAATCGTGCTGCTCGGCGAGGTGCACGATAACGCCGAGCATCATCGACAGCGGTTGGATGTGTTGCGTCGCGCGCTTGCTGCGGGCTGGCGTCCGGCTATCGCGATGGAGCAGTTCGACCGCGAGCGGCAGGCCGACATCGATCGCGCACGTCGTGAACAGCCCCGCGATGCGCAACACGTGATCGACCTTGCCACAGCGCCGGCGCAACCGCGCGGCGGCGGCTGGAACTGGGCGTTCTATCGGCCCTTCGTCGATCTCGCGCTGAAATATGGTGTGCCGCTGATCGCAGTCAATTTGTCGAGCGCCGACGCGAATAAAGTGGTGCGCGAAGGCTACCCGGCTGTTTTCGACGCGGCGGGTATCAAGATGCTGAATCTCGACCAACCGATAGCGCTCGATTGGCAAGCCGCGCAAGAGCGTGAAATTGACCGCGGCCATTGCCATGCGTTGCCCGCCAAAATGCTGCCGGTCATGGCACGCGGCCAATTAGCGCGCGACGCGGTGATGGCGTCGCTGTTGGCCCGGCACGCAACGCAAGGCGTGGTATTGCTCGCGGGTAACGGCCATGTGCGGCGCGACATCGGCGTGCCGCGCTGGTTCAATACAGAGCTTCGCGCGCGCACTTGGGCGGTGGGCTATTTGGAGCAAGGTGAACCGTCAACGGTAAATGCGACGTTCGACACGGTCGTTCGCACGGTTGCGGCAACACGCATCGATCCTTGTATTGAATTTACCAAGCGCATCAAGCCGCGCTGATCGGCGGCACATGCTTAAGCGTGCAATGCCGGCGCGTTTTATCTTTCTACGAGAAAAGACATGTTTTCAAAGTATTTTTTGTTGTCGTGTACATTGCTTTCTGCGTCTGCTGCATTGCATGCGGCGGACACCACCGGCGACTACCCCAATCGTTCGGTGCGTTTCATCGTGCCGTACACGCCCGGCGCAATCAATGATTTTGTCGCGCGGCTGGTCGCGCAGAAACTCACCGAGGCGTGGGGCAAACAGGTGGTGGTGGATAACCGCGCGGGCGGTGGCACACTGATCGGCACCGATCTCGTCGCCAAGGCCAATCCCGACGGCTACACCATGTTGCTGGTGCCCACCGCGTTTGCGATCAACGTGTCGCTGTATCCGAAACTGCCGTACGATACGCTGCGCGATTTTGCGCCGGTGACGCAAATCGGTTCGGGACCGTACCTGATGGTGTGTGCGCCACAGTTACCCGCGAGAAACGTGAAGGAATTGGTGGCGCTGGCAAAAGCGAAACCCGGCACGCTGTCGTATGCGTCCACCGGCAGCGGTGGTTCCGCGCACCTGATGGGTGAATTGCTCAAGGCCAACGCGGGCATCGATATGCAGCACATTCCGTATAAAGGGCTAGCGCCGGGACTTACCGATGTAATGTCGGCGCAGGTGAGTTGCACCTTCGGCACGCAGGTGGCGGTGGGCGCGCAAGTCAAAGCCGGGCGCCTGCGTGCGCTGGCGATCACCAGCAATGTGCGTTCGAAAGCCGCACCCGATGTGCCCACGATCGCGGAGGCAGGCTATCCCGATTACCACGCCACCGGCTGGTGGGGCGTGGTGCTGCCCGCGGCAACGTTAAAATCCATCGTCGCCAAACAGCATGCCGATATCGTACGCTTACTTAACCTGCCTGACGTTCGCGACAAGCTGGAAGTGCAGGGTGTGGAAATTTCCGCGACCACGCCGGAACAGTTTGCGAAATTCATCCGCGACGAAATCGTGCGCTGGGGCAAGGCGGTGAAGCTGTCGGGGGCGAAGCCGGATTAGAAGTGAAATAGCAAAGTTCAAACCGCAAAGGCGCAAAGAACAGCCGCAAAGAAGTTCTTTGCGTTCACTTTGCGACCTTTGCGTCTTTGCGGTGAGAATTTGTTTCTTTACCGCGGCAACGGCCCAAACGCCGGCGGCGGCACACGCCGCTTGGATGCGGCTTCATAGGCCGAAGCGACTTTCAGAATCACATCTTCCTTACCCGGCTCCGCGCGGAACACCAGCGAGAACGGCAAGCCGGGCGCGTCCAATGCGGTGGGTGTATCGGACGCTGTGTTCTCATAGCGTTTGCTGTCGGCGCTCAATTTGAACACGGGGTCGTACGCGGTACTCACGTAACCGGCGGGTATCAGTACTTCAGTCAAACCGGCATTGGGCCCATAGTAGGTTTCGGGCCGCGTATTGCCGGGATAACCCGGCTGATGCGCGCCGCCGATAATTCCGGGCGGATACACGGTGTGCAGCCGCACCAGCACATCGAGTTTGTTTTCGTGGATGACCATCATGTCCACGCGCCGCAGCAACTCGCGCAGCATGATGCGTTCGTTCACACCCTGACGTCCGGTGAGCGGATTGCGCGGGTCGGTGGTTTCTTCCCAGTTCTTGAAGGCAGCGCGCTGGTCATCGCCCCAGAATTTGGAGCGTGCGTTGAGTGTGGCGAAATCGATAATGCGTTCGGTAAAGCCGCGCGCTTTCCAATCCGCCGCACGGCGCTTGAGATATTGCGGGAGGTGAAAGCGAAACGTATTCGAAAGTATCTGGTCCTGGATGGTGGCAATGTCGAGATTACGCGGCGGTGCAATGCGGCCATCGGCCATGTCGATCAGGTAGTCGATGGGCTGCATGTTGCCGCTGCCAAAAACTTTGCCCGGTGCGAATTCCGTGGTCACGATGGCGGCCGCGAAATCCTGGTAGAGCGGCTGGCCGCTTTTATCCAGCCGGAACAAAATGTCGGGCATGAACACCGGCACCAGCCGCGCCAGTGCCGTGCGGAAGTCTACGGTCATCAATTCAATATCCGGATCGCGCTGCCAATTCGGATCCGACGATTCCACCAGCGTTGCCCCGAGTTTTTCGCCAAGAATGGTTTTGATTTCGCGTGCCGCCGCCGTGGCGATGGGTTCTGCGGATTTCGAGCTAGCGGGAAACGCCATGGACTCACGAATCACGCCGAGCCGCATGCCCTTCAACGCATCCGCCGTGCCCGGCATGCCCGCATGGGACGCATAGCGCGTACTCAGTACCGACGAACGCGGCACCGTGGTGTAAACGTCGCGCGGATCGTAATAGCCATGCTCCGCGTCTTTTAGCGCATCCAGCACTTTGGCGCAGTCGTTGATGCTGCGGCAATGTATGCCGGCGCGGTCGCAATAAATATCTGCGCCGATGGCGCCGCCGTCGAAACCGAGCATGGCTTTGTGCGGCAATATCAATGCCACCGAGTTGTGGTTCGACGGCCCGCGGCAAGAAGCACGCGTTTCTTCACCGAGGCTCGCCATCACCATATTGGTGCTGACGGATAGCGCGGAGCCTGAGCTTGAACCGAGCGACGCGGCGCGCGTAGTGTCATACGGATTCGCAGGATTGCCCGCCCAGGTGCTGCGTTGATAACCGAGCGTGGAGGGCAATACTTTTTCGGGCACGTTGCATCCACCCGGGTCGCCGGCACGACCGTTGTATTCGGTGTTTACCGCCTTGGCGAAAATGATCGCGCCTTTTTTGCGTAACTGATCGACGAGGATGTGATCGCGCGCCGGGAAATCAATGTCGTAGCGCGCGTCGCCGCCGCCGGTGGAGCGCATGTCTTGGGTATCGAACGGATCCTTGAACGAAAACACCACGCCGTACATCGGCATTTTTTCGAGATTGGGATTGCGTCCGTACTGCGCGTCGAGTTCGGTGGCACGCTCCAGCGCATCGGGCTGATGGCGAAACTCATCACACACCGGCGGCGCGCCGCGGGGGAGTGCCCCCAGCGAAGGATGACGGTCGAAGTCACCCTTGCAGGTGACCGAACGTTCGCCGCGTATATTAAGCGTGCCCAGTGCGTTGACTTGGCCTGCATTCGGAATGCCGACAATCATGCCGCACTGCTGTTGCACCGATGGATCGGAGGCGGTGGTTTCCATGCGGCCGAATTCCAGCGGAGGGCCCTGGTATTTGTCGAGGTTGGGCAGCAGCGTCGAAGCCCTGACTGTTTGCGTGGGGAACTGGAGCGGCGCACCCGCGCGCACCGTGCCGGTGGCCGGCGGAATACTCGCGCCGTCTGCGGTCATCAGCATGCTCGATACGCCGTTGTAGGCTTGCACGCGTTTGATGTAGTGCTTTACGACGTCGACCAATGTGATCTTGCCGGCCTGAATGGCGGCGTGCAGATCGGCGATGGTGGCTTCTTCGAGTTGAAAAACTTTGTCTTGAGGCGTGGTTTGATCGGGCATGACTATGTCCTAACGTTACCTACGCCAGCGGCGCACTGGCCGCTTTGGACGCAGCCTGCGCAAACGTTTCATAAACCGTCCAGTCGAGTTTGTGCGCTTCGAGCGTTTCAGGATTCCACATCTGGCGCGGCAACTCGAGAATATCGCCGCCGTAAACATGCAGCCCAATCGCCGGCACGTTACCCAGGCACTCGGCGACATGCGCGGTGTCCGCCAGCATCGGCAGCACCGTGCCGCGCGTCAGCGTCACTGCGGAAGCCCGGCGTAGTTTGCCGCTGTCATTGCGGTAGAGCGTGTTTTTTTCTTCGCCGGAGAGCAGCAGGATTTGCGCCCAAGTGCCGTGATTGTGCGGCGGCGTGCGTCGCCCGGCGGGGAAACACACTTTGAGCAGCGTGATCTGTGGCGAGCGATAAAACACCTGCCGCGCGTTACCGCCGGTGCCGGAGACATACGCCAGTGCCTGCTCAATCGCCGCGACATCAAGGCGCATCGCATCGAGCGCCGCATGCGCGGCTTCCATGGGGTTCGCGCTTTCGCCGGCTTGGGCGAAGCGGGCAACGAGATCGTGTACTTTCATGATTTTTTCTCCATTGAAGCCTGCAAATCTTTATAGCGTGCGAGTATCGGCAACCCCGTTTCCGCATCAAGTTCGGTAAGGCATCGCGACAAATACGCGTTGTCGCACTGCGGATTCTTGAGCATGACTATCCGTGCATCTTCGAGATCACGGGGCCGCCCCGCAACGATTTTTTGGATGATCAAATCTTCTACCGCAGCATAGCAAACGGACTGCGTGCCCATGTTAACCCGCACAGCCCGTTGAATCGCCTGTTGCTCATATTGTGAGAACGAAAACACGATGTCGACGCGTATGCCGGATCGCGTTTCCTCGCAGGGCAGCACCCAGGTATCGCGCACACATTCGTGTGGCGCTTCGATCAGTAGGTTGAGTCCGAGTTTGTCGACAGCGGCCAATACGGTTTCAAGATGTTCGGGTGTCACACCCAAGGTCACATCGACAGTGCGCGTGAGGCGGGGTTCACCGTGGATCAGAACCGCCTGCCCGCCGATCACCATGTACGGCAGATCGCGCGCTTCCAATTCACAAGCGAGGCGTGCGATCAGGGATTCGAACATTCAATGCTTTCGCCAGTTGAATTTTGTGCTGTATGCTTTCGAGCGTGAAAGGCTGATCCCAAACGCCCAGCGCACGCGCTTCGCGGTAGAGTGCTTCCACAAGCGCCATCGCACGCGCAGGGTTGGGCGGCTCGGCGGCGATGTGCGCGTCTTCCCAAGCTTGCCAGCGTTTAAGGTTGCGGATCATGCGAGCTATTGAAGCATATTGCGCGCTGCGGGTAAAGGCTAAAAATACTTAAATTATTATTTAAAAACAAATACTTACATGAAATCCGCTCTAGGTGAACTAGAAACCCCGGCACTGCTACTCGAGCGTGCCAAGCTCGACCGCAATCTTGCGCGCATGAGTGATCGCATCACGCGATTGGGCGCGCGTCTACGTCCGCACGTGAAGACCGCGAAGTCGGTGGACGTGGTGCGCCGCGCGGTGGCGGCCGGCGCGGGCGGCATTACGGTGTCGACACTGAAAGAAGCCGAGCAATTTTTCGCTGCGGGTTACCGGAATATTTTGTATGCGGTAGGCATTGCGCCGAATAAGCTGGATCATGTGGCGGCGCTGCGTGCGCGAGGCTGCGAACTGACCATCATTCTCGACAACTTGGCGGCGGCGCGGGCGGTGGCAGCTCATGGTCAGGCATTGCCGACCTTGATTGAAATCGACAGCGATGGCCACCGTGCAGGTGTGAAACCCGGTGATGCACTACTGGTGAAAATCGGGCACGTGCTCGGCGCGAATCTGCGCGGCGTGATGACGCACGCCGGCGGCTCCTACGATTGTAAATCGCTGGATGAGATACGCGTTTACGCGCGGCGCGAGCGGGATGAATCGGTGCGCTGCGCCGAACAATTGCGCGCCGCCGGATTGCGTTGCGAAGTGGTGAGTGTAGGCTCCACGCCGACCGCGACCTATGCCGAAAATCT
>JAYUAH010000103.1:0-13589 GCA_043741415.1 Betaproteobacteria bacterium | reverse complement strand
AGGAATTGGAATGGATGATGGGCTGCATTCACAAGGCATTGTCCACGCAAGCTCGCAGTACCTAACGGCCCATCCCCATCATTTCACGTGAATCACGGAAACCCAAAACAATGAATTCCGTTTCCAAGCGTTCCGTCCCCACGGCGGCAGGCAGTACCTACGTCGCTCAGGTTTATGACAGCTTGTCCGCCCTGCCGGCGCACTACGCGCCGCTGTTTTCCAGGGCCGGCAACGCCAGTGTGTTTTTGACCTTGCCGTGGTTCAAGAATTATGTGCAGTCGGTGCTCGCGCCCGACGAACGGCTGCGCATCTATGCCGTTGAAACTGCACAAGCGCCGGCACAAGCGTGCGCCGTGCTGATCATGCAGTATCGGGCGTCGTCTGCCTCGCCGTTGGGCTTCAAATTACTCAGCGGCCTGACCAACTACTACTCGTCGCTGTTCGGTGCCGTGATCGAGCCCGGCCTGCCCGACGCACTGCCGGTATTCGATGCACTGGCCGCGGCGATCACCGCCGACCATCTGCGCTGGGATGAAATTGACCTGCATCCGCTCGCCATTGACGAGCCTCACTTCACCGGCTTGATCACGGCATTGCGCAAAGCCGGAATGCTGGTACAGACGTATTTTTGCTTTGGTAATTGGTATCTTGAAGTGAACAATCAACCGTTTCTGGAATACCTGAAGGGACGCCCGTCGCGCATCTCAAAAACCGGTAAACGCATGCGGCGCGTGTTGGAAAGCGGCGGAAAATTCCGCTTCGAGTTATATACCGGCACTGACAAGCTGGAACAGGCGTTCAACGATTACAACACCATCTACAACTCGAGCTGGAAGGTGCCAGAGCCCCACCCCAACTTTATCGCCGGGCTGATCCGCACGTGCGCGGAGCAGGGTTGGTTAAGACTGGGCATCGCCTACATGGAGAATGAACCTGCCGCGGCGCAAATTTGGATCGTCGTCGGCGAGCAGGCATCGATTTATAAGATGGCCTACGACGAGCGCTTTGCCAAGCATTCGGTGGGCACGGTGCTCAGCAGCTTACTCATGGAGCACGTGATCGAGGTGGATAACGTCAAAGTAGTCGACTATCTGACCGGGGATGACAGTTACAAACGCGACTGGATGTCGCATCGTCGCGAGCGCTGGGGTATTCGCGCGTTTAACACCCGCACACCGTACGGCCTGTTCGCCGCTGCACGGCATATAGGCGGCCGTGCCGTGCGACGCACGGTGGATGCCGTGCGTAAATTCCGTAGCATCACCCCGGAAACTAAAAAAACTCAATAAAATCAAATACTTACATAATATCAACCGCAGGGCCGTGACGCACAACTCGTATGTGCGGTGAACGCTATAGTTGCGTTTTCAAGCCGGGCGTTACTTTTGCCTGTTTCTATTATTAACTTTGCAGTATCAGATCGTTAGTATTCAACATTTATTTTTATCGTTGCTACGATCGTCCGTCCAAGTAAAGCAATCATGCACAATCTGATTCATGAACTGATAATGCACAGTGCGGATAAATCCCCGCATCAGGAAGCGCTTTCGCACAATAGCCAGTGCCTCGACTACGCGGCGCTCGCGACACAGATCTCGCGCTGTGCATCCAGTTATATAAACGCAGGCCTGCAGCGCGCCGAGCGCGTCGCCATTTATCTCGACAAGCGTTTCGAAACCGTCATTGCCATGTTCGGCGCAGCGGCGGCGGGCGGCGTGTTTGTGCCGGTCAATCCGCTGCTCAAGCCTGACCAGGTTGCCTACATCCTGCGGGATTGCAATGTGCGTATTCTCGTTACCTCGGCCGAGCGCCTTGCCCTGCTGACGGCGGTGTTAGCGGACTGCCCCGATTTGCGCGCCGTGATAGTCACAGATGCGGCACGCGTGCCCGGCTCAACCCATGCATTACCCATTATCGATTGGAACGACGCACTGTCCGGCGCGGGCCATGCGCTGCCGCACCGCGTGATCGACACCGACATGGCGGCCATACTCTACACCTCGGGCAGCACCGGCAAACCCAAAGGCGTGGTGCTGTCCCACCGCAATATGTTTGCCGGGGCAACCAGCGTTGCACAGTATCTGGAAAATCGGCCCGCGGATCGCATACTGTCCGCGCTGCCGCTGTCGTTTGACGCGGGCTTCAGCCAGCTCACCACGGCTTTTCATGTCGGCGCGCGCGTCACGCTGATCAACTATTTGCTGCCGCGCGATGTGCTCGACGCAGTCGTCAACGACCGCATCACCGGGCTCACCGCGGTGCCGCCGCTGTGGATACAACTCGCGCAACTCAAGTGGCCTGCGAGCGTGACCGAACATCTGCGCTACATCGCCAATACCGGCGGCCACATGCCGAAAGCAACACTGGATCGACTGCGCGCCGCGCTACCCAAAACCCTGCCTTATCTCATGTACGGGTTGACGGAATCGTTCCGCTCGACGTATCTGCCGCCGGCGGAAATCGACCGCCGCCCCGATTCGATCGGCAAGGCGATCCCCAACGCGGAAGTGTTGGTAGTGCGTGAAGACGGCACCCTTTGCGCACCGCGCGAGCCGGGTGAGTTAGTGCATCGCGGCGCGCTGGTTTCGCTGGGCTACTGGAACGACCCCGAAAAAACTGCCGAGCGCTTCAAACCGGCGCCGGGTCAACCTGCAGGACTGACCATGACCGAGTTCGCCGTGTGGTCGGGCGACACGGTGCACATGGACGAAGAAGGCTTTTTGTATTTTATTGGCCGCCGCGACGAAATGATCAAGACCTCGGGCTATCGCGTGAGTCCGACCGAGGTGGAAGAAGTGATCTACGCCACCAAGCTGGTGGGCGAGACCGCGGCACTCGGCATTGCGCACCCCACACTGGGGCAAGCCATTGTTGTCGTCGTCACCGCACGCGACGGCACGCCGCTCAATATCGATGAACTGCAGGCCCAGTGTCGCCAGCGTTTACCTTCATTCATGGTACCGGCACGTTTGATCGACTACCATGAAAGTCTGCCGCGCAATCCCAACGGCAAGATCAACCGCAAGCAGCTCGCCGAGCAATTTCAGGGGTTGTTCACCCAAGTAGTACCGCAAAAATAGCACCCCTGCTCCCACGTGAAACCGTGAATATTTGGCGACCCTTTGCGCAAAGAATGCATTATGATGGACACCACGCCGACCTGTTTTCTATAGACCGACTATGTTCACGTTCGACCCACATCACCGTGTTACCGAATGAGTAGCCCGCGAATCGCCCATGCGCCGATGACGCAGTTTCCGGTTGTCGATGATTGCCTTCAGGTCGGCGGCATGCCACTGACATTGCTCGCAGAGCGCGTGGGGCGCACACCGTTTTATGCCTACGACCGCGCGCAACTTACGCAGCGTGTGAGTGCGCTGCGCCAGCATCTGCCGTCGGAAATCCATTTGCACTACGCGATTAAGGCCAATCCCATGCCCGCCGTGGTGCAGCACCTCGCGGCACTGGTGGATGGTCTGGACGTTGCCTCCGGTGGGGAGTTGAAGGTCGCGCTCGCCACGGGCACGAATCCCGAAACCATCAGCTTTGCCGGACCCGGCAAGACGGACGACGAGTTGACCGCCGCGGTGGCCGCGGGCATCACCATCAATCTCGAATCCGAGCGCGAAATGGAACGCATCGCCACGCTTGGTAAACGCCCCGGTGCGCGTCCGCGCGTCGCAGTGCGCGTCAATCCCGACTTCGAACTCAAAAGTTCGGGCATGAAAATGAGCGGCGGGCCCAAGCAATTCGGCATAGATGCCGAGCGCGTACCCGCAGCGCTCGCGCGGATCGGCGAACTCGCACTGGACTTTCAGGGCTTCCATATTTTCTGCGGCTCGCAGAATCTGCGCGCCGAAGCCATTGGCGAAGCACAAGCGAAGACGCTCGAACTCGCAGCCAAGCTGGCGCAGCATGCCCCCTCGCCGGTGCGTCTACTCAACATCGGCGGCGGTTTCGGCATTCCGTATTTCCCGGGCGAGCCGCAACTGGATATCGCCACGGTGGGTGCAAACCTTGCCAAGTTGCTGCCGCACTATCGGCAGCAACTGCCGCAGGCGCAAATCGTTATCGAACTGGGGCGTTATCTGGTGGGCGAGGCCGGCGTGTATGTCTGCCGCGTCATCGACCGCAAGATCTCGCGCGGCAGTGTGTTCCTTATTACAGATGGCGGCTTGCATCACCATCTCGCGGCCTCCGGTAACTTTGGCCAGGTGATACGCAAGAACTACCCGGTCGTAGTCGGCAACAAAGTCGTGGGACGCGAACGCGAAGTCACATCGGTGGTTGGGCCCCTGTGCACGCCGCTCGATCTGCTCGCCGACAATATGGAAATGGCCAAAGCCGATGTCGGCGACCTGATCGTCGTATTTCAGTCGGGGGCCTATGGCCTCACCGCGAGCCCGACGGCTTTTCTCGGTCACCCAGCCCCCTCTGAAGTGCTGGTTTGACGCGCTATCGTCAAATGCTTGCTCGAACAACAACAGGAGAATTGAGAATGGGTACCGAGGTGTTAACCCAGGAGCGTGTCGCGGTACTTATTCCTTGTTATAACGAGGAAACCGCAATCGACCAGGTGGTGCGGGACTTTGCGAAAATACTCCCGCGTGCGGAAATTTATGTGTACGACAATAACTCGCGTGATCGAACAGTAGACGTCGCGCGCGCTGCCGGCGCTTTCGTGCGCCATGAACCGCAACAGGGCAAAGGCAATGTGGTGCGGCGCATGTTTGCCGACATCGAGGCTGACGTCTACTTACTGGTCGACGGCGATGCGACGTACTGCGCGGCCAGCGCGCCCGAAATGATCGAACGCCTGCACCGTGACAGCCTGGATATGGTCGTCGGCTGTCGCGTTCACGAAGCCGCCGAGGCGTACCGTCGCGGGCATCGCTTCGGCAATGCCTTGCTCACCAATCTGGTGTCCTATCTCTTTGGAAAACAGTTCACGGATATCCTTTCGGGATATCGAGCGTTCTCGCGCCGCTTTGTAAAATCGTTCCCCGCGCTCTCCAAGGGGTTCGAAATCGAGACCGAGTTGACCGTTCACGCGCTCGAACTCGGTATGCCGGTAACGGAAATAGAAACGCCATACGGCGTGCGGCCCGAGGGCTCCGCGAGCAAGCTAAGCACTTACCGCGATGGATTTCGAATACTCCGTCTCATCGTTGCCCTGTTTAAACACGAGAAGCCTTTTCAATTCTTCGGCATTGTTGCCGCTCTGCTTGCGCTGTTGTCCATCGCGCTCAGCATCCCCGTCGTCTTGGAGTGGTTGCACACCGGTTTGGTACCTCGATTGCCTACCGCCGTGTTAGCCACGGGCATTATGATTCTTGCGTTTCTGTCCTTTGGCGTGGGCTTGATACTCGAGACCGTTACCCGCGGCCGGCACGAGATTAAGCGGCTGATCTACCTGCAGTTCCCGCATTCGGTTTCCCGTCCGCTGGAGTGACGCTTGTTGCAGCTTGGATACCCGGCAGATCATCTTAAACATGGTCTGCGATTCCACCGCATTGTTCTCGCTCAACATCCCAGACTTGCGTCACCTCGTTTTGCGTGCGCGCTGCCGAGGGTAATGCCTATGGTACCTACGGCGGTCGATCAATAATGGAAAACACGACGGGCGTGCACGCGCCTCGCGCTACGAGCTGGGCCCTGGCTGGCGTCGTCGGGTTCGGGACACTGGTGCGTTTGGCGCTGTTCCTCGTCTATGCGCCCGTGCGCATGCCCGATACCGGGTCTTACTTCGTATTGGCGCAGCAGTTCGCCAGTCTGAATATGAGCGCATATGACGGCGGCAGAACGCCCATGTACTCGCTCCTCATCATGCTCGGCGGCCAGAACGGTGCGGCGATGTATTTCATCCAGGCACTGCTGGGCATCGTCGCAAGTATTTTGTTGTTTCTCACCGCGCTCGAACTCAAGCGCAGCTATACGCTGGCAATAGTCGTTGGGCTGCTGCCGACCATCGTGCTCAACCAGCTTTTCATGGAAGCCAACCTGCTTTCGGAGCATCTCACCGGGGTGTTGGCGGTTGCAACGCTGTATATCGGCGTGAGAATGCTAACGCGTGGCGGCAGTGCGGGCGGCATGGTGTTGCTTGGGCTGCTGGTCGCTGCAACCACTCTTACGCGCCCTGGCTACATAGGACTGCTCCCGGTTTACGCGATCGTGGCCTTTGTCACGGCCCAGCAAGCGCGCATCGCCCGTACCGGGCTCTATCTGGCGGCGGCATTCCTTCCGATTATCGGATGGATGGCGTTCAACACCATGACAGTGGGCCAGTTTGGCCTCAGCACCCGGTTGGGCATCGGACTCATGAACCACAGCGGCGCCTTTATCGAATACGCCGACCCGCGTTATGCCACCATCCGCGACATCTACCTGCGGCACCGCGCAGTGGTGACACAAAGTCCCGAGGCACTAGCGTACCGCGGTGGCGAGCAGTACGTCACTATTTTCCATGCCCTTGACGACCTGATGGCGGCAACCGGAAAGTCGCAGATCGAGTTGTCGCGAGAACTGCAAAAAATGTCGGTGGATCTGTTTCGCCGGCACCCGGACCTGTACGCGAAAAGCGTATTCAAGGCGTGGCTAACCTACTGGACTGCACCTATCTATTGGCGGCCTGAAGCCATTCGCAGTCCGGCCCTCGCGAACAGCCTGAGCGTGTTATGGCGCGTTGAACAACCGCTGATTCGGCTCGCGAACCTTACGATGGTGCTGGCGGTGACGTTGCTCGCCCTCTGGTTAGCACGTGGCATCGTTCGGGGGCGCTTCGCCGCGATTATGGCCGATCGCTACGCGCTCGCACTTCTGCTAACCGGTGGTAGCGTGCTCTGGTTCTCGATTTTCCAGGCGCTGTTTGAATTCAGCGAGAATGGACGCTACTCCATTCCTACCCAGCAACTGGCCATGGCTTTTGTGCTGCTCTGCGCAAACTGGCTGATTGATCGGCACAGGGCTGCTCGATCCGACTTACCCGACGCCTAGCTGCTTACTGCATCGGGGGATGCGGCCCCGACTAGACGTCCCTCTTTAAGCTGGACGAGTTGCTGTTTGACGACATATTGTGCGCTCGCAATGGCAGCGAAAAGATAGTACGGCACATCCCAGAAAGCGAGATCCAGAAAAGCACCGCCGACCGCGTACCCGACCAGTCCCACCTGTGCCATCGACGCCAGCGAGAATGCCCACTGGAGATCAGGATGATCTCTGCAGTTACGCCTAATCCAGGCACACTGCCACCACACGAGCGCCCAGAAGAGCAAGAAAATAGCCAAGCCGATAAATCCTTGACTGCCTATGACCTGGAAGTAAATGCTATGGGCGACGAGTTGCACGGTGGGTTCTGGCGAGTATTTAGCGGACGTTTCAACACTTTGCCATTCAAACCCGCCGCCTATGGGAAACTTGTCCTTGGCAATGTTGTAAGCGGTCTCCCAGGCAATGATCCGGCCCATGGCCGAACCCTCTTCTTCGTACGTCTGCATGGTACCCATCCTGACTTGCCAACGATCAGGCATCGCCGGGATTGCGATCAGTAAAAATAACAGCACGGGCACCATGACAACCATTTTATGGTTGCTTCTGATCCAAAGCAGGCCGCCCATGGCAAGCACAGCCAGCAGCGCGCCGCGCGAGTAACTCCCGAGAATCGAAATGGCACAGAGGACAGCGGCACCTGCCAAGGCGAGTCGCAACCATTTGGCGCGATATTGGTTCATGAGGTGAACCATCAGCGGAATGACCATTGCCAGCCCGACCGCGAGCGCATTGTTCCCTTCCATCACGGTACCATCCGGGCCGTTCACCATGAATTGCCCGCCCGTCAGTACCGTGAAAACACCGCCTTTCACGCCGTAAAAACCCAACGACACCACGATCACCCACACCAGCAGTTCAACGTGCCGCCGCGTGTTCAACACCAGCAGCATCACCCCCGTCATGACAAAAACTTTGATGACATTCAGCCAATAAGCAAAGGCTTCTTCAGGATTGAACACGGGAAGTATCTCGGTAAAACTGATCCAGGTAATGAAAACAATAAACACCACGGCCGCACCGCCGCCCTTGATTTGTCGCTGATCTTTCGTAACCACCAAACCAATGGCTGTCAGAATCGCAATAACCAGCGAAAATTGAAATTCGTACGTGGTCCCCCACGTTAACCGGTGCGGGTTAAGCACGCCGAACACGGTCCAGGCAAGCACTCCTATGTACGGGTGCGCCAATATCTTGGGCACCAGGAACAACATGGTGCCGATCAAAAGTAGTCCTCTAAATGACACCCGTTCTCACTCTATATTTGGTTACGACAATTGCAACGAACGCTGCGATTGCCAACAGGGAACATTGCTGCCAGTTCCAATGCGCCCGGATCAAGTTCCAGGATACAATTTCAGACAGCGCCCGCTGCACGCCCGCCGCACTTCATCTAAGCCAATCACCCTGCACTACAATATGTGTTAAATTTTACGCTGGCAAATTTTACACTGGCGCTTGGCTCATCTTGTCATATGTGACTATGCCTTTCAAGGCTGACGTTTGCAGCGCCGAAGGATGTCATCGCGTCGCGACAACCAGCCCATCAACAATGTTTAGCAGTAGCGGTACCAGTCTGACAAGGTCCGGGGAGGCAGCGTGTTTCGTTTTGTGGGTAATTTGATTTCTCCCGCCGGGGATCGCGGCAAGCTCAACATATTAAGCTACCACCGGGCGCTTACGGCGCCCGACCCGATCATGCATGATTCGATTGATGCGGCCGCGTTCGAGCGCCAAATGACGCTGCTGGCGGCCGAATTCAACGTACTGCTGCTGGGCGAGGCGTGCGATCGGCTGGTACGCAAGGCGTTGCCCGCACGTGCAGCGTGCATTACGTTCGACGACGGTTATGCGGACAACGAACAGAACGCGCTGCCCATACTCAAGCGCCTCGGCTTGTCAGCAACATTTTTCGTGTCCACAGGATTCTCCGCGGGCGGCATCATGTTTAATGACGCGGTGATCGAGGCGGTGCGCCGCGCAGCGGCCGGGACATACGATCTATCGGCGCTCGGTCTGGGGATACATACCCTGGGTGACAGCACCAGCCGGCGCGCGGCAATCGATAGCTTGCTGGCGCAAATCAAGTACCGTCAGCTCAGTGCGCGTGCTGCCCTGGTGCAACAGCTTGCACAGACCCTGCAGGCCACGCTACCAACGGACTTGATGATGGGCCCGGCGCAGATCAAACGGCTTCATGACGCCGGCATGGAGATCGGCGGTCACACCGTAAACCACCCGATCCTGGCCGAGTTGAGCGACCAAGAAGCACGCGCTGAGATCGTCGGCGGCAAGCGGCGGCTCGAGGAGATCACCGGCGCGCCCGTGACTGTGTTCGCGTATCCGAATGGCAAGCCGGGCCAGGACTACGGCCCTCGCGACGTGGAACTCGTCAAGCAGGCGGGCTTCGCCGCCGCAGTATCGACGACACCCGGTGTTTCCCAGCATCGAAGCGATCTTTTCCAGTTGCCTCGCTTCGGGCCGTGGGACCGGAACTCACTACGCTTCGGTATGCGTCTGCTCGTCAATTGCCTGCGCAGTAGTGCCGATTGAGCGTCGGGCCGCTGCTTTTACGGCAAATCATAGCAGTGGACTGAATTTACGTAAGTATTTGATTTTAAACAATTATTTATTATTAATCTATGTGCCGGCCATGGCTGCCAAATCATGATTTCTCAGCCACCAGCAACACGTTCTTGCCCAGCGCTGCCCAGCACACGGTGTCTGCAATCCGGCTCAGCGGAAAAACAAAACGATCATATATGCGAACGGCGCGCGGATTCAGGCGGCCATCGCCACCACCACCCATCGCGTTGAACACCAGCGCGGCGGCAAAACCAAGCGAGTCAACGTACTCGCAGGTCAGCACCTTGAGACCCTGCCCCGCCACCTTCTGCGCCAGCTCACCGCGCCGATAACGCCGGAAGTGCCCGACCAGCTTGTCCATAGGCCCATACAGCAGTTGAAACGCAGGCACATAAATCAATACCCTGCCGCCGACCGTTAGCTTCTGTGCGATTTCCGCTATGGCGGCACTGTCGTCTTCGATATGCTCAAGCACGTTGAGCGAGTAGACATACGGCACTTCGTGCTCAAATTTCGCCAGTGAGGCCACGCCCGTCAGGCCGAGACTTGCGATGACAGCAAGTTGCGCAGCATCGGGCTCTACGCACAACACCTCACGCCCCCGTTCGCACACGGCGCGCGCGAAAGTCCCCACGCCGGCACCATAATCCACGACCATTCCGGAACGGGGCGCGTACTGAATAATCTTATCGACCAGAAAGCGGTTGTAGCGCTTCGCCTCCGACATCACCTCCAGGTTCTCTGTGCCAGTGTAATGGTAGTCGGACGCTTCGATGTCTTGCTTCATGGTCAGCCTGTTATGCCAATCGTGCGCTGGCCGACAGCAGAACACCGCAGAAAATAAGCGCCCCGCCCACCATCGTCTGCCACACAATGGGCTGCTGCAAAAATAGCGCGGACAGCAGGGGCACCAGCAAAAATGAAAATCCGTAAATGGGATACGCCAACTGGAGCGGCAATCGCGACAGCACATAGACCCACAACAGCGTCATGGCGCCATAGAGCACGATCGCGCTCCACATCCAGCCGCTTCCCAGCATGGAGGTCAAGATCGTCGCCAGCGAGTCTTTGTTCAGCGTCATGGCCGCACGTTGAAAAAACATCTGCCCTACCGATAGCCCCGCTACACAGGCCAGCGCCAAAAGATATGCCGTCAACACAGCCCCCTAATTTCAAATCGTGTGGATTATCTCGTGCGCAAGAAAAAACAAAGGCATGCACGGGCATGCCAATTCGCCTGCGCCGCCCAGGACCGCGAGGCGATTGCCGGGCCGGGTCATTTGGGGTCCGCCGCCTTTTTCTGCGCGCCTGAAGCAGATCTCGAATTGTCCTTCACGGTATCCAGTTCGGAAAGACGCCGCGTCAGCGCCTTGGCATCCGGCGACGCCTCCAACCCTTGCTGCAATATTTCTCGAGCCAACTTGATATTGCCGGTTTTTTTGTAGTAGTCGCTCTGCGCGGCATACGGCGGCCAATAATCCGGCTTCAATTCGATGGCGCGATTCAATTCAACAATGGCGAGCGGGCCGTTGCCCAAGGCAATCAGACTTTCACCTTTCTTGGTGTAGAACTCCGGCAACATTTTTTCCGTGGGCTCCGAACGCTGAATCACGTAGTCGAACTGCGTGAGCGAAGTTGACAGCCGGGGCCGGCGTTCCGCTTCGGTGCGCGCGAATAATTTGGCAAAGTTCACATCCACCAATCCATCACAATAGTGGTGCATGTGATTGAAAATACCGCCCAGGATAGCGCTCCACTGCCTGATTTTCTCAGGATTATTGCCACCCTCCACGAGCGACCGAAAGCTTTGGGTGTATTTGCAATACTCCGGCAGCATCGCTGCCTCCTGCGCAGTCAAGCCAAAGGTCTGCGCCGTCACGCTCACGGGCGCAAAAAGCACTAGCGCCAACCCGGCCAGCGCAATCTGCCCACTCAACCACATCCGCCACCTGCGATGTCCGTTACACTTCATTCGATTACCCTCCTTTCGAGGCGATGGGTCGCTGCTTGAACCACTGTTCTAACATCATCAGCACCCACACCATCGTACCATAATAATCCGCATGACTCTGGACGCGCTTCGAGGTCAGTTCGTCGATAAATGCGGGGCGCACGATGTCGCGCTTTTTCAGGTCGGCCAGGCTGTCGAGGGCGATCTGCTGCAGCGGGGGATGTGTTTGCAGCCACATCCCAAAGGGTAGTCCGAAGCCGTGTTTGGTCTTGGTAATAATTTCCGCCGGCAGAAAATCGCGCAAGGCTTCTTTGAAGAAATAGCGCAGGCGGGTACCTTTGAGTTTGAGCCGCGGCGCAAGTGTGGCAGAAAATGCCACTAAGGCGTCGTCGAGCAGTGGAAAACGCACGTCCACGCCCGCCAGTTCGCAAGCACCTGTGACCTTGGGCAGATCGTTGTCGGCGAGCGTGTACTGCAGGTCCAGTGCCAGCATGCGATTGAGCAGCGTTCCGGCGTGCGCGCCTTGATAGGTGCGTGCCATTAGCGCGGCCGGTAGCTGTTGATCGACCGAGCGCAGAAAATCTCCGGTAAATACATTTGCGGCACCGAGGCGCTCCAGCAAATTATAGTTGTCGTAGCGCGCCGGCATCGGCTGCATGGCGTTACGCATATAGCGCTGCGCCTTGCCAATGACGCCCATTTCCGGAAAGGCAAATGCGATCGGCTCCAGGCCTTTACGAAGCATCTGCGGCAGATCGCTGTAAAGCGAATAGAGATGCTGCTTGGCGTAGCGGGTATTGCCGCCGAATAACTCGTCGCCGCCATCGCCACCGAGCAAGGTTTGTACGCCATCCTGCTTCGCCAGTTTGGCGCAATAATAGGTCGGCACCGCAGAGGAGTTTCCAAAGGGCTGATCGAAACAGCCCGCGATAGCGGGTATCGCACTCACCACATCATCAGGCGTCACATAATATTCGTGATGCTGTGTACCAAAATGCCGCGCGGCAATGCGCGCGTACTCCATTTCGTCGAAGCCTTCCGCTTCGAAGCCGATGGAATAGGTGCGGGCCGGCGCGTTACTGACCTTGCCCAGCATGCCGGCAATGGTCGAGCTGTCGGTCCCGCCACTCAGGAACGCGCCCACCGTGCCGTGTGCCGCTGCGTGGCGAACGCTGTTTTGTAGAACGGTCAAAAACTGCTGCTTGAGTTCGGGAAACGATTGCCGTACATCTTCGACAAAGCGCATTTCCCAGTAGCGTCCCGTCTTGATTTGACCTTGAGCATAAGACAAGTACTCGCCCGGCAGCAGGCGCTGCACGCCCGAAAGAATTGTGCGCGGTGCGGGAACCATGTGAAAATACACGTAGTCATAGATCGCTTGCGGCTCGACCTCCATGTTGATCCCGGGGAACGCGCTGAGCGCGTCGAGCGTGGACCCGAACACCAGCTTGTCATCGACGATGCGGTAATAAAGACTGCGCGTGCCCATACGATCGATCGCGAGTATCGCTTCGTCGTTGGCTTGATCCAGGAAGGCGAGCGCGAAACTACCCGCGATAGCATTGATGACCGCTTTGCCGTTGCGCGCATAGCCCAGCGCAAGCGCTTGTGCACTGCCGCTGCGCTGCGAGATATTGGCGAGTTCTACATCGTCAAAACGCGCATCGCCCCAGACTGCGACGAGCCGCCCGTCGGCCTGACACACGTTCACATCACTGCCGCTGGCCGTGGCGGCGACCGCGCCGAAATCGGCACCGGCGACGCGCACGTCGCTGCTGCCAAAGCGCGTGATCGCCACAGCCATAGCTGTGATCACCGCCCGGCCCTCAGCGCAGGCGTTGTTGCCGCAAAACCAACCGCACAAACCGCTCATAATGTTTAAAAGCCTCCAGCGTAACGGGCATCGCTACGCTCAACTTAACGCACCGCTCGAGTAGCCGCTGCACCGCTTGGCCCCGGAAGCGCCCGATAGCCACACGTGTGCAGCGGATTGCAGAATACTTCGTTA
>JAYUAH010000102.1:0-2478 GCA_043741415.1 Betaproteobacteria bacterium | reverse complement strand
CGACGCCTTTGGTCATTTCCGCTTGCCGCAGCATCGCCGGCCAGCCGTCGATGGTGGTCAGCCGTTGCGGGCGCGCCTGCACGCTGGCGGCGCGCGGTGCACCGGCTTTATCGGCGATCAACGGTGCGACGATTTCTTCGGGCGGCTTTAACACCACATGCGGCTGCGCGCCGGTCACGCGCGCAATCAAATCGGCTTGCACGCCTACCAGCACGGCGGTGATGAAATAGATCACGCCCACGCCCACCGCGGCACCGCCGATGATGAGCGCGGTCTGCATGTGCCCTTCGCGCAGAAAGCGCAGCGCTACCGTCAGTTCAAACCCGAGCATGGGCTAGTGGCGGGCACGCACGCGCGCACCGGCCTCGATGTCGCGCGGCAGTATCACGCGCTCCCCCGGCGCAACCCCGTCGAGCACCTGCACGCGTCCCTGTGTCTGCAAGCCCGTGCGCACCGCTGCGCGCGTGGCCACACCGTCGCGTTCGATCAGCACAAACGGCCCGTCGGATTGCAATTGGCGCAGCGCATCGGCAGGCAGCATCATCGCTTGCTTTAACACCGGCCCCGCAACCTCGATGGATACGGTCATGTCGGCTTTCAAAAACGCCGGCGGTTTGGCGATATCCAAGCGCAACTCCACCGTGCCGCGCGACGCATCCACACCGGAAGATATATACGCAATCACCGCTTCGAAACGCTCATTCGGAAACGCATCCGCGGCCGCCAGCGCCGTGCGCCCCACTTGCAACAGCGGCAGATTTTTTTCGTCGACCTGCACGATCAGCCGCGATGGGCCGTCGAGCGCGAGGGTCATCATGCGTTTGGCGGGCTGCGCGATATCGCCGGGTTCGGTGAGCCGCTCGAGTACTACCCCGGCTGCGGGCGCACGGATCACGGTTTGTGCGAGCTTGGCTTGCGCAAGTTCCAGCGCGGCATCGGCTTCGAGCAGTTGTTGACGCGCCTGCTGCGACTCCGCGCCTTGCGTGCTTTGCGCGGTGACTTGTGATTTGGAGGCGGCGAGTTGGCTGCGCGCCACCTGCACCTGCCGTTCGCTTTCATCCACGCGCGATTGACTGATAAACCCCTTGGCCGCCAATTCCTGCGAGCGCTTCCACTCGCGTTCCGCCAACGCCACATTGGACTGGGCCTGCGATTGCGATTCCTGCGCTGTCGGCAAGGCGAGCTTGGTCACGGATTCTACCCGCGCGCGCGCACGGTCACGCACCGCGCGCGCCTGCGCGATAGACGCATTCAACTCCTGCTGCTCCAGTTGCACCAGCAGCTCGCCTTCCGCCACGCGCGCGCCGTCGCGCACGGCCACGCGCTGCACGCGGCCGGTGATGGTGGCGCCCAGCTCCACCCGCGCCGGTGCTAACACGCGCCCGCTCGCCACCACGCTGGTTTGCACGTCCTCGAGCTTGGGGCTAACGATGTCCACCATCACAAACTTGGGACGCGTGACATAAAACGCAATCGCGCCCACAATCGCCAGCAACAACGCGCCCCACAAAATTCGTTTTAGCAGCATTTAATTTTTATGTAAAATCAGAGTGTTACAGCTTACTTCAAAAGCGTCAATGATCCACATCAAGGCGACCACGACAAAATATTGTTCGATGCACGCACAAGGATGCCCATGCGCCACGCCCAACAGGACGTTTCACCGCTTACCTTAAAACTCAGCCAATACATCGCCACCGCCGTACGCAAAGCGCCGCCGCGCCTGGTCACCCAGCGCGCGAAAATTCATCTGGTCGATACCTTCGCCGCGATGATTTCCGGCTCGCGCCTGTTGCCGGGTATCGTCACCACGAAATACATACGCACGCTCGGCGGCACGCCGGTGGCGGGCGTGATCGGCTCGCGCATCGTCACCTCGGTCGCCAATGCCGCCATGGCCAATGGCACGTTTGGTCACGCTGACGAAACCGATGACACGCATCCGCCCTCACTCACGCATCCCGGTACCAGCGTGGTGCCGGCAGCACTGGCCATCAGCGAGCGCGACCGTCTGTCGGGCACAGCAATGTTGCGCGGCATTATTCTCGGCTACGACATCTGCGCACGCATGTTGCTCGCGCTGCGGCCGATGCCATTTTTGCGCTCAGGCCACCACGCCGGCGCGTTCGGCCAGTTGTTTGGCGCGGCAGCAGCGGCGAGCGCCCTGTTGAAACTGACGCCGCTGCAGGTGCGCTATATGTTGTCGTACGCGGGCGAGCAAGCCGCCGGGCTCTACACCATGTTCCGCGACCCCGAGCACATCGAAAAAGCCTGGGCCATGGGCGGCATGCCGGCGCAGCACGGCGTGGAAGCAGCGTTGATGGCAGCCGCTGGATTTACCGGCGTGGAGGACGTGTTCTCCGGTGAACGTAATTATTTTTTTACCTTTTCGCCCAATGCAGATCCCAGTCTGTTGATCAACGGTTTAGGCCATGACTATGAACTGCTGCGCGGCGGCATCAAGCGCTGGCCTGTCGG
>JAYUAH010000101.1:0-5931 GCA_043741415.1 Betaproteobacteria bacterium | reverse complement strand
TGGGTGTTTTCGTTTATGGCCCTGGTATTTCATTTGCCGATTTTTATCAGCGGGCAATGGTCTATCAAACTCGAAGCACGCATCATCGGCAGCGTGATGCTGTTCTGGATTATTGAAGATTTTTTGTGGTTCGCGCTCAATCCGGCGTTTGGCCTGGCTAAATTCGAGCCGCAGTTTGTGCCCTGGCACAAGCATTGGCTGGGCGTGGTGCCGACCGACTATGCGACGTTTGGCGTGGGCGCTATTCTGCTCATCGCGTGGTCGTTTTGGGGGCGGCCCGGAATTTTCAAATACAACAAAGTTTCGACATGAAAAACCTCTCGCGTCGATTGTTTATGGGTGTTTTGTTGCTGGCGCCGGGTTTTGCTTCGACGACCGTTACCCAGGTGGCCGCGCCCGTAGCGCCCACAGCCCGTCCCGACCACTGGGCGCAAGCGGTCAAAAAAACGGCCTGCCTAATTTTTTTCAGGTCACGCCGGCACTCTATCGCGGCGCGCAACCCACGGCTGCGGGCGCACGAGAACTTGAAAACCTGGGTATCAAAACCGTGATCTCATTGCGCGCCTTTCACAACGATGTAAAACAATTACCGCAAGGCAATTTCGAGCGCGTCAGCATACGCTTTAAAACCTGGCATGCTGAAAACGAAGACGTGGTGACGTTCTTAAAAATCGTGACAGACCCTGCACGCGGGCCGGTGATGGTGCATTGCCTGCACGGCGCCGATCGCACGGGTACGATGGTGGCGGTCTATCGCATGGCAGTAGACGGTTGGAGCAAAGACGATGCGATCAACGAAATGGTCGCGGGTGGTTACGGCTTTCATCCGATGTGGGCGAACCTGAAGCGCCACCTGCGCGGTTTGGACATCGAAAAAATAAAACGCGACGCGGGTTTACCTGCATAGTTCATGTGCGGCCATCAAAGCGCTGTTACGTCCAGTAGAATTAATTGTAAGTATTTGATTTTATTTAATATTTTTAAAATTTAGTGCGCGGGCAAAAAACAACAAACAGTTCAATCGGCGTGTGCCACCCGCCGAATTTCACGCATTGCTGAACGTAAAAAAGCAAGTCATACTTTTGCTACGCGACGATACGCTGTCGGTAAACCCGACCGCCGCGGTGTGCCGCCGCGCCTTGCGTCGTAGCGCCTCTATAAGTCCCTGTTTTTCTTCGCAATTGATTTCGCCTCCGGATAATCGCAGCCGTGCCGCCGTGATGTTTTAAAATAGCGCCATGCCGCCTTCGTTTGTTCATCTGCGTTTACACAGCGAATATTCTGTCGTGGATGGCATTGTGCGCATCGACGATGCCGTTGCCGCTGCCGCTGCGGATGGCATGCCGGCGTTGGCGCTGACCGATCTGTCGAACGTGTTCGGCATGGTCAAGTTTTACCGCGCGGCGCGCGAAGCTGGCGTCAAGCCTATCGTCGGCTGCGACATTTGGCTCACCAATGAGACCGATCGCGACAAGCCGTTTCGTCTGTTGTTGCTGGTGCAAAATCACACCGGTTATTTGCATTTGTGCACCTTGCTGACCCGCGCGTATCGCTCCAATCAGTATCGCGGCCGCGCGGAAATTCTACGCGAATGGTTTGCGGAGGCGGGCACCGACGGTTTGATTGCGCTGTCCGGCGCGCACCATGGTGATATCGGTCAGGCCTTGATCGCGGACAACGGTGCCGCCGCCGCCAAGATCGCACGCGAGTGGGCGCAACTTTTTCCCGCACGGTTCTACATCGAAGTGCAGCGGCCCGGCCCCGGTGCGATGACCACCGGTGCTGCGGTGGTGGCGGTTGAAATCTGCGTGCAGCGTTCGTTGAAGCTCGCGGCGCACGTGCAGTTGCCGGTGGTGGCGACGCATCCTGTGCAATTTTTGCGACCCGATGATTTTCGCGCACATGAGGCACGCGTGTGTATTTCCGAAGGCTATATGCTGTCCGATCAGCGCCGTCCGCGGCTTTTCACGGCGCAGCAGTATTTTCTGAAGCAGGAAGAAATACTAAATATATTTAATGACTTACCGGATGCGCTCGCCAACAGTGTGGAGATCGCCAAGCGTTGTAATCTGACCTTGGAGCTGGGCAAGAGCAAGCTGCCGCAGTTTCCCACGCCGAATCAGGAAAGCCTCGACGATTACCTGAAGCTGCGCGCGCACGAAGGCCTCACGGTGCGCATGCAGGGGCTATATCCGTCGCCGGAAAAACACGCAGCGGCGTTACCCCGTTACGTCGAGCGCCTGGACTTTGAGATATCGGTTATTTTGCAGATGGGTTTTCCCGGTTACTTTTTGATCGTGGCGGATTTTATTAACTGGGCCAAAAATAACGGCGTGCCGGTGGGGCCGGGGCGCGGCTCTGGTGCAGGCTCGCTGGTGGCGTATAGCCTGGGCATTACCGATCTTGACCCGTTGCGCTACAACCTGCTGTTCGAGCGTTTTCTGAATCCCGAGCGCGTATCGATGCCCGACTTTGACATCGATTTTTGCCAGGACGGGCGCGATCGCGTAATCGATTACGTTAAACAGCGCTACGGCGCGGACAGCGTGTCGCAGATCGTCACCTTCGGCACCATGGCCGCGAAAGCGGTGGTGCGTGACGTCGGGCGCGTGCTCGAGATGTCGTATACCTTCTGCGATCAACTGGCCAAACTGATTCCGTTTCAACCCGGCAAGTTGATTACGCTGGCGCTGGCGCGTGAGATGGAGCCGCAGCTCAAAGAACGTGAAAAGAACGAAGAAGAAGTGCGTGAACTGCTGGCGCTGGCCGAAAAAATTGAAGGCCTCACGCGTAACGTCGGCATGCATGCGGGCGGTGTGTTGATCGCGCCGGGCAAGCTGACGGATTTTTGCCCGCTGTATGTGGCCGATGCCTCTGATTCCGCGGTGAGCCAATTCGACAAGGATGACGTTGAAGCCATCGGTCTGGTGAAGTTCGACTTTTTGGGTCTCACCACGCTGACCATACTGGATTGGGCCGTGCGTTACGCCAAGCAACTCGATCCCGAATTAAATCTGGCGTTGCATGAACTGCCGCTTGATGATGCGGCGTCGTATCGCATGTTTTCCACCGCCAACACCACGGCGATATTCCAGTTTGAATCGCGCGGCATGCGCGATCTGTTAAAGCGCGCGCGTCCCGACCGCTTCGGCGACATTATCGCGCTGGTGTCGTTGTACCGCCCCGGCCCGATGGAGCTGATTCCGGAATTTTGCGATCGCAAGCACGGCAAGCGTTTTGAGTATCCCGATCCACGCGTGAAAGACATTCTCAGCGAATCCTACGGCATCATGATTTACCAGGAGCAGGTGATGCAGATGGCGCAGATCATCGGCGGCTACAGCCTCGGCGGCGCTGATTTGTTGCGGCGCGCGATGGGCAAGAAAAAAGCTGAGGAGATGGCCGAGCACCGCAGCATCTTCGCTGAGGGTGCCGCGAAGAATGGCTTGTCGCCGCGAAAAGCAGACGAGCTTTTTGATTTGATGGAAAAATTCGCCGGCTACGGCTTCAATAAATCGCACGCCGCGGCGTACGCGCTGGTGGCTTATCAGACGGCGTACCTGAAGGCGCACCACGCGGCGGCGTTCATGGCCGCCAACATGTCGGCAGTCATGAACGACACCGACAAGGTGCAGCAAATCCACGAAGATTCGATCAGCAATGGCCTGGAAATACTTGCGCCCGACGTGAACAGCGGCGGTTACCGTTTTGTGCCGATGGATAAAAAGCACATCCGCTACGGCTTGGGCGCGATCAAGGGCACGGGCGAGGGTGCGATCAATCACCTCATCGCGGAGCGCGAGAAAAACGGCCCATATAAGGATTTGTTCGACTTCTGCCATCGCGTCGACAATCGCGTGGTCAACCGGCGCGTGGTCGAATCGCTGGTGCGCGCCGGAGCATTTGATGGCGTCGATGACAATCGTGCGGCACTGCTGGCCTCGGTGGGCCTCGCGCTGGAGAGTGCGGATCAAGCGAGCCGCAGCGCGAATCAGACTAATCTTTTTGGCGACGTTGAAGACCATCGTCCCACGCTGCATCTGGCGAGTGTGGCGCGCTGGAATGATCTGGAGCGTTTGAAGCAGGAAAAAGCGGCAGCGGGTTTTTACCTGTCAGGCCACCCGTTTCGCTACTATGAGGCGGAGCTTTCCGGTTTCGCGTCGACGCGGCTGAACAAGATCTCCCCGCAACCGGGCCCGGTGATGCTGGCCGGCATTATCGTGAGTCAGCGCATCCAGATGACGCGGCGCGGGCGTATGGCGATTCTGGTGCTGGACGACAGCTACGCGCGCATTGAAATCACCGTGTTCAATGAGCTGTATGAGCAGAACCGCCACTGGCTCAAAGAGGACTCCCTGCTGATCGTCGAAGGCAAGGTGAGTAAATCGATGTTTGACGACTCGGAGAGCCTGCGTGTCTCTGCGGAAAAACTCTACGAATTACAAAAAGCGCGCGCGCAATTTGCGTGCGCGCTCAAAATTACCTGTAACGGCCAATCGTCAGGCGACAAGCTGCGCGCGTTGTTGACGCCGCACCTCAAGGGGCCATGCCCGGTGGCTATCGAATATCACAACCAGAAGGCCGGCTGCGAAGTGTTGCTGGGCGAGGCGTGGAAAGTACATCCGCGCGATGAGTTGATTGCGTCGCTCAGCGAATGGTTAAAACCCGAAAACGTAAAGCTGATTTATACCCATGACTAAAACGCTGCCGGTGGATAGTGCCATGATCGACGGCTTGCTTGCGCAGGCGCAGCGCGCGCCGCGGCTGCGCAAGAATTTGAATTTTCATGAACATGAAGCGCATCCGTGTCAGCGCCTGCTGAATGCCATCGTGCCCGGCTCGCATGTGCGGCCGCATCGCCATGTATCTGATTTTAAAGAAGAATTTATGATTGTTTTGCGCGGCTGCCTGGGGGTTATCTTGTATGATGCGAGCGGCGCGACTACCGGAAAAATGAAACTGGAAGCAGGTGGGCCGGTGTATGCAGTCAGCATACCCACGGGTGTATTTCATACGGCCGTTGCGTTAGAGCCGACGGTTATTTTCGAAGCGAAAGGCGGGCCGTATGCGCCGCTTTCAGCCGAAGAGCTTGCGCCGTTTGCCCCCGATGAAGGCTCACCGCAGGCACCCGCCTACTTGCGGCAGATGGAGGCGGTAGTTGCCGACGCGTAACCTGCGGCGTCGGCTGTGGGTGAGCGCTTGTTGCTGGATGTTCAGCGTGGCCGCGTGGGCCGGCGAAGCGGAATGGAAAGCGCTGAATGATCAAGTGATTCCACAAACGACCGGCGGCCATCTCGACAAGGCCGAGCCGTTGGCGCGGCAAGGTCTGGCGCAAGCCGAAAAAACATTTGGCCCGGCGCACCGCAATACCGAGACCAGTCTCGCCAATCTGGCGCTGGTGCTGCGCTTTCAGAAACACTACGAGGAATCCGAAAAGTACTATCGGCGCGCACTGGCCATCCGCGAAAAGGCGCTGGGTGCCGCGCATCCGTCCACCGCACTGATGATGCTCAATCTTGCCGACGTGGTGCAGGCGCAGAAGCGCTATGCCGAAGCTGAAAAATTGCAACGCGCGGTGCTGCCGATATTCGAAAAAGCGCACGGTGACGATCCCAAAACCGCGACCGCACTCAATAATCTAGGCGCCAATCTGCAACTGCAGGAACGTTATAAAGAAGCCGAGCTGGTGCTGCGTCGCGCGCTCGCCATGAAAGAAAAGCTCTTGGGGCCGATGAGCCAGAGTGTCGCGCATACGCTGAATAATCTCGCGCAAGTGTGCGACGCGCTCGGGCGCAAAGACGAAGCCGCCCGGCATCGCGCCCGCGTGCAGGAGATACAAAAGCAGGCGTCGGCTAAAGCGTAGCCCGCGGCCGAGTTATTCAGTGCGGTGCTCGGTGGGGAGCTCAGTGGGCAGAATACCGAATTCGGCGT
>JAYUAH010000100.1:0-5931 GCA_043741415.1 Betaproteobacteria bacterium | reverse complement strand
CGCGGCGAGTTCGCCGATTTTGAGTTCGCCGGGTTTGAATTGCGGGCGTTCGACGAGTGCTATGGCATCACCCGTCACGTTTGCTGCGTCTTTTGCGTTGGCTACGCTTTGTAATGACACCGCCAATCCGCACGCGCGCGCGTGAATGTCGAGCACACCGCGGTCGCCGAACAGCACTGGGCGACAGATGGCGCGCACCGATGCATCGAGCGCGGCTTTGAGAGCGATCTCCGGGCCTATGCCGGCGGGGTCGCCGAGGGCTAGTGCAATAAAGGGTAAATCGCGGGCGGTCATTTCAGTCTTTGTGGCAATCCAGAAGCGCTTACTGTAACGCGAATCGCAATTACCAGAAACGCTCCGCCGCTCATGCCATACGGTATAAAATGTTTATGTGCTTCAATGCACTTTCTCTGATGGCGCTCCAAGTTAGAGGTTGTATCGCAGGTGGTTCGACAAGCTCACCACGAACGGGTCAAAATCTATCCGTTCGCCCTGAGCCTGTCGAAGGGTGAACAACCACTTTGTTGCGCACGCCAGAAACAAACCAAGGTACTTGAACATGCTCACCCAACAAGAAAACGACACTCTCACCCAAACCGGCCCCGGCACGCTGCTGGGCGATTTATTTCGGCGCTACTGGCTGCCCGCGCTGCACGACTGGGAATTGCCTGAGCCCGATTGCCCGCCGGTGCGCGTCAAACTTTTAGGCGAGCGCCTCATCGCGTTTCGCGATACGCAAAACCGGCTCGGGCTGATCGACGAATTTTGCGCGCATCGCGGGGTGTCGCTGTGGTTCGGGCGCAATGAGGAATCCGGCCTGCGCTGCCCGTATCACGGCTGGAAGTACGATGTCACCGGGCAATGCACCGAGCTGCCGTCGGAAGGCGCAGACGGCAGCGGGCCGATGTGTAAACGCATCAAACTGAAATCGTATCCGTGTATCGAAGTGGGCGGAGTGATCTGGACGTATATGGGCCCGCCGGAATTGAAACCCGCGCCGCCCGCGCTGGAATGGACGCAGGTGTCGCCGCGCCAACGCTATGTGTCCAAGCGCTTGCAGGAATCAAATTATTTACAGGCGATTGAAGGCGGCATTGATTCGTCGCATGTGAGTTTTTTGCATGGCGGCGCACTGAAAACCGACCCGCTGTTCGCCGGCAGCAAGGGCAATGAATATAACGATAAAGATCGCATGCCGTTTTTTGAAGTGGCCGATTTCCCCGGTGGCTTGCTGGTGGGCGCGCGCCGTAACGCCGACCATGATCAATACTACTGGCGCATCACGCCGTTCATCATGCCGTCGCATTCGATTATTCCGCCGCGTGCGGGGCATCCGCTGGGCGGACACGTGTGGGTGCCGATCGATGACGAAAACTGCTGGGCGTGGAGCATCAATTACCATCCGAAGCGCGAGCTTAAAGAATCCGAATTGAACGCGATGAAAGACGGCAAGGGCATCCATGTGAAATATGTGCCGGGCACGTTTACACCGCTGCAAAACAAAACCAACGATTATTTGATGGATCGCAACGCACAAAAAGCGGGCGTGCATTTCTCCGGCGTGGAAGGCATTGCGATGCAGGATGCGTCGCTGCAGGAATCGATGGGCGCGGTGCAGGATCGCACGCGCGAGAATTTGTGTCCCACCGACCGCGGCGTGGTGATGATGCGGCGGCTGTTACTGCAATGCGCGCAGGACAATCGCGCGGGCAAACCGCTGGTGGGTATTGAGCCGAAAGATCAGCACGTGCGTTCCTGTTCGTTGCTGTTGCCCAAGGCGCAGGCGTTCAAGGATCACGCGCGCCACGGGCTGTTTCCGCCACTGGCGACCGACCCGGTCACCGTATAGAAAATATTGTTTAAAATCAAATACTTACGATATATACTTATTCATGGCAAAACTGCGTCTCGCTCTCTCCTGCTGGAACTATGACCGCATGCGCGCGCTTGCCGATGGCCGTGTGCAACCGCATGGCATTGAACTGAATTTTCTGGATCACATCGTCGAAGAAACATTTTTTCGCATGCTGCGCTATCAGGAGTTTGATGTCGCAGAGTTGTCGCTGTCGTCATACACCGTGTCGCTGTTTCGCGATCCGCAGCCGTTCATCGCGATACCTATTTTTCCGTCGCGCATGTTTCGGCACTCGTGCACGTTCATCTCGGCCGCAAGCGGCATTCGCGAACCGAAAGATTTGATCGGCAAAAAAGTCGCCTCGCCCGAATATCAGATGACAGCACCCGTATGGAGCCGCGGCATCATGCAGGATGAATACGGTGTCAAGATCAGCGACTGCGAATACTGGACCGGCGGCCAGGAAACCCCGGGCCGTGATGAAAAACTCAAACTCGATCTGCCGCCGCACATCAAACTGAATCCGATTCCCGTTGGCAAAACGCTGTCGCAAATGCTCGCCGCCGGTGAAATCGACGCGCTGCACAGTCCGCGCATGCCCTCCACGCTGCACTCGCAACCCGCCAAGGTGAAGCGCCTGTTTGAAGACTACGTCGATGTCGAACGCGCGTACTACAAAAAAACGAAATTGTTCCCCATCATGCACACCATCGCCATCCGCCGCGATGTCTACGAAAAAAACCGCTGGATCGCGATGGAGCTTTACAAAGCATTCGTCGAAGCGCAGCGTATCTGCTACGAAGAAATGTTCGAGACTGCCGCGCTGCGCAATATGCTGCCGTGGATGATCGCCGAGGTCGAATGGCTTAAGCGCAACATGGGCGACGACTGGTGGCCGTATGGCTATGAGGCCAACAAGCACACGCTCGACACGTTTTTGCGTTATCACCACGAGCAGGGTTTGTCGAAGCACCGGCTCGACGCCAAAGCGTTGTTTGCGCCTGAAACGCTGGAGGCGTTCAAGATTTGATGCCGTTACTGAAATCGACTGCGGTGCTGGTGATGGCCGCTTGCGCGGGTGCGCTGCACGCGCAAACCTACCCCACACGCGCGATCCGCCTGATCGTGCCGCAGGCCGCGGGCAGCGCGTCGGACAACGTGGCACGCATCATCGCCGCGGAACTTTCACCACGCTTGGGTCAACAAGTGGTGATCGACAACCGCCCCGGTGGCGCGCTGACTATCGGTATCGATATGGTGGTCAAAGCGCCGGCGGACGGTTACACGCTGGGGTATGCCCCCATCGGCGCGCTGGTGATCGGCCCCAATATGCTGAGCAAGCCGCCGTACGACGTGAACAAAGATATCACCGCCGTGGCGCAAGTCGCGTTCAATCAAATGCTGCTCGCGGGATCACCGCGCCACCCCTTCAAAACCGTACAAGAAGTTATCGACTACGCCAAGCAAAATCCCGGCAAGCTGTCGAATGCTTCTTCGGGCAACGGCTCGCCGGGGCACGTCGGCTTTGAGTTGTTTCGCTCGATGGCGGGACTCAACATCGTGCACGTGCCGTACAAAGGCGGCGCGGCGGCGATCACTGATCTCATCGCCGGCCAGGTACATTTGATGATGGAGAGTCTCAATTCGATTACGCCGCACGCCAAGGGCGGCCGCGTGCGCGCGCTGGGCGTGAGCGGACTGAAGCGTTCGCCCGCCGTGCCGGAGGTGCCCACCATTGCCGAATCCGGCGTTCCAGGCTACGAAGCGACCACCTGGAACGGCATGATCGCGCCCGCCGGCACGCCGCGCAACATCATTCAAAGGCTCAATGCCGAGATCAACAAAATACTCGCGTCGCCTTCGCTCAAGGAAAAATTCGCGTTGATCGGCGCCGACCCTGCGCCGGCCTCACCGGAAGTCTTTGCGAACCTGGTCAAACGCGAAAACGTGAAGTGGGCCGAAGTAATCCGGCGTTCCGGCGCCAAGATCGATTAGCGGCGCGCGCCTATTCAATCTTGGCGCCGGACTCCACCACCACCTTGGCCCACTTTTCGGTTTCGCTGCGCATAAAGACTTGCAGTTCTTCGGGCGTTCCGGGCTGTAGTTCAAGCGCCTGCGCGATCAACCCGGCTTTGATGTCGGGTTCCGCCATGATTTTGCGCATTTCAGTGTTGAGCCGGTCGATGATGGGCCGCGGCACTTTCGCCGGCGCCAGCGCGGCGTACCACACGCTCGACACATAGCCGGGCACCGCCGATTCAGTAATGGTTGGAATGTTCGGCAGCAGCGGTGAGCGCTTCATCACGCTCACCGCAATCGGGCGCAACTTGTTGCTCTTGATATGCGGATGCACAGGGCCGATGCCGGTCAACATAAACTGCGCTTCGCCCGACACCAGCGCGATCATCGCGGGGCCTGCACCTTTGTAAGCGAGGCGCACGGTATCGATGCCGGCCATTTTGTTCAGCAACGCGGTACCGAGAAAAGTAATGCTCGCACTCGATGCAAAATGCAGTTCACCCTTTTTCTTTTTCGCCAGATCAACAAACTCACGCATGGTGTTCACCGGCAGCGTGGGGTGCACGACCAATACGTTCGGTACATCTCCGATCAGGGTAATCGCGGCAAAATCCTTGTTGGCGTCGACGTTCGCGTTTTTATAGAGGCTGGGATTGACGGTGTGCGCGCTGGAGTTCAAAAAAATCAGATGCCCGTCGGGGTCCGCGCGCGCCACCAATTCCATGGCGATCAGGCTATCGGCACCGGGGCGATTTTCCACCACAAAAGTTTGCCCGAAGGCAGCGGTTAAGCGCGGCGACATGATGCGCGCAATGATGTCGGTGGCGCCGCCGGGGGCGAAGCCGACGATCACGCGCACGGGCTTGGTGGGATAGGCCTGTCCTGATCCCTTCGACAGGCTCAGGACAGGCTCTGGCGAAGTGGTTTGTGCTGAACTGGGCAGCGCCACCAGCGCAAGAGGTAATAAAAGTAATCCACAACCGCGCCGCAGCGCATCGATCACACGCATCATGCTCCTCCAGTTTTTACGCAATTATTATGATGTACTAGATTGTTCGTATTCAATCAGATACTGCGGAATCATGTCGCACGACGTACAAAATTTCCGCACGAAAAAACTATGCCACCGGAGTCTCGCGAGCCACCCGCATCAGCATTTCTGCGATGCTGCGTGGAGCAACAGGCCGCCACTCGGACGGCACGTCCATGCGATACACCGTTTCGCCCGCGCCCATGTTTTTGGCATTCCACGAAAAGTAGAGCGCGCGCCGCTGCGCGCTCGCGCAGTCGTATTCGACCCAATTTTTCGACGACGAATACGTTTTATCGGCCGAGACTTGTGTGCCCTTGAAGTCGTGCAGGTGCCACATCTTGACCTTGTCGCCGGTCCTGCGCACGGTGGCCGGATCGTAGTAGGTGTCGTAACCGCCTTCCGCGGTGGAGCTGCCGACTTTTATCCACTCCAGCGCAGTGCCGCGCTTTACCCCGGCGCCAAACAGCATTTCGATTGTGTTTCGCATATTACTTTTCCGTTACAACGCTTGTTTCACTGCTTTGATTCAGACCGAGCATGATACTGCGATTAACGCGCACAGGCTCACGCCATCACGCCGGCCATCACTCCGGTTGTATGCCCGCAAATTTTGCCACCTTCGCCCATTTCGCGACTTCTATTTTGATAAAACTAGAAAATTGCTCTGGCGTAGTGGCCACCACCTCGGAACCATCGGCCATGAGACGTTCCACCGTGGCCCGCACGCGCAGACTCGCGACCGTCTCTTTATGCAGCAGGGCAATAATGTCCCACGGCGTTGCGGCGGGGGCCAGCAAGCCGTACCACTGCATCGATTCGTAACCGGGCAAACCCGCTTCATCGATGGTGGGAATATCCGCCGCGGCTGCACTACGGCGGGCACTGGTCACGCCCAGCGCGCGCAGCTTGCCCACGCGCACGTGCGGAATGCTCGACGACATGCCCGACACATTAATCGCCACATGCCCCGCGAGCAAGTCAATCAGCGCCGGCGGACCGCTTTTGTAGGGCACATGCGTCATGC
>JAYUAH010000099.1:0-5933 GCA_043741415.1 Betaproteobacteria bacterium | reverse complement strand
ACTGGCGGCCGGCGATCTGGGCGCGCGCAGTGCGTTACAAGGGCGGGACGAACTCGGCCGCTTGAGCCGTGCCTTCGACGCCATGGCGATCAACGTGGCCGGGACACAAAATCAACTGCGCCACGACATCGCCGAGCGCAAGCGTACCGAAGAAGCGCTGCGGGTGTCGGAGGCGAGCTATCGTGCGATTTTCGACGCGATGGAAGACGGTATCTTTGTACTCGACGTCGACAAGGCCGCGATAGTAGATCTCAATCCCAAGGCGGCTACGGCCTACGGCTATACGCGAGACGAGATGCGGCAACTCGACATGGCGACGCTCAGTTCCGGGGCGCCCTCGTACACCCGGGATGATGCAGCGGCAGTGATCGCCCGTGTGGTTGCCGGCGAGCAATTACGCTTCGAGTGGCACGTTAAGCACAAGGACGGCAGCTTGCATTGGGACGAGGTATTCGTTAAACGCGTCACCATCGGCGGGCAGAGCCGGATACTGGTGCTCACGCGGGACGTGACCGACCGCAAGATGGCGGAAGACGCGCTGCGCGCCAGCGAGGAACAATATCGCGCCATGTTCAACGCGTCGATCGACGGGCTGGCGCTGTGGAATGCCGCCGGCGACATCGTCGATACCAATCCGGCGCTGTGGCGCATGTACGGCTATCGTGACACCGGGCTGCCTGCGCTGCCCTTTGCGGTGCATCCAGGTCCTGCTTACCCCGCTGAATTTCTGCGCACTGTCGCTGCCGGTGAACCACGGCATATCGAAACTACAGAGCTGCGCAAGGACGGCTCAGCGCTGGAACTGGAGATACACGGTATCCCCATGCACTATCAAGGCCAACCGCATGTACTCACCATCGCCCGCGACATCACAGACAAGAAGCGCTCGGCACAGGAACTCGCGAAGCAGCGCGAAGCGTTGTACCAACGCGAAAAACTGGCGGCACTGGGCTCGCTGCTCGCCGGTGTTGCGCATGAACTGAATAATCCGTTATCGGTGGTGGTGGCGCGCGCGGTGATGCTGGAAGAGCAAGGCGACCAGGCGACGCACGCGGCTGCACAGAAAATTCGCGCGGCAGCCGATCGCTGCGCGCGCATCGTGCGCACCTTCCTCGCCATGGCGCGGCAACAACAACCAGAGCGCAGCGCGGTGAAAGTCAGCGATGTGGTGTGGGCGGCGCTGGACCTCGCCGGCTACACGCTACGCGCGAGCAATATCGAAGTCGCACTCAATCTGGCTAAAAATCTGCCGCCGATACTCGCCGACGCCGATCAGATTCATCAAGTGCTGTTAAATTTAATCATCAACGCACAACAGGCCTTGCAGGACCAGCCGGGACCACGCCGCATACGCGTCGACAGTCGTCTCGAGGCAGCCGTCGGCATGATCCGCATCAACGTCGCGGACAACGGACCGGGTATTCCGGCGCACCTGCGCGCGCGGGTGTTCGAGCCTTATTTCACCACCAAGCCGGTCGGCATCGGCACGGGCATCGGGTTGGCCGTGAGTTTTGGCATCGTGGAAGCCCATGGCGGCACGCTGACGGTCGATTGTCCCGGTGAAGGCGGGACGAGGTTTAGCATTGCGCTACCCGTCGGCGGTGTGGATGCGCCCCGTGTCGCTGGCCCCATCGTGAGCGATGTGCGTGCAGGCTCGAGCACGATACTCATTGTCGACGACGAGACGGACATTCGCGAAACCTTGGCCGAGATATTAACTAACGCGCAGCACCGTGTGGTTGCCGTCAACTCCGCTCGCGAAGCGCTGGCGCGCATAGCAGTCGAGCACTACGATGTCATTCTCACCGATATCCGCATGCCCGACATTGATGGGCGTGCGCTATACCAGGAGATCGAGCGGCGCTGGCCCGAACAGGTTAAGCGGGTCGTTTTTATAACCGGCGACACGCTGGCGCCGGCGTTAAATGAGTTTGCCGCCGCAAAAGGCTGCATCATCATTGAGAAGCCATTCTCGCCGAGCGAGGTGCGCCGTGTCGTTGCCGAGTTATCCGCGAACGCCGCGCGCAGCGATGTTCATTGAGGTGCCCGTCACGCGTTCTTCTGCTTAAACTCGCACAAATCCCGTATCAAACATTCGCTGCATTTGGGCGAGCGCGCCACGCACACATAGCGGCCGTGCAGGATCAGCCAGTGATGCGCGTGCAGTTTGTATTCTTCAGGTACGAATTTCAACAACCGCTCTTCGACTTCCAGTGGTGTTTTGCCGGGCGCGATGCCGGTGCGGTTGCCGATGCGAAATAGATGCGTATCGACGGCAATCGTCGGTTCGCCAAACGCGATATTCAGTACTACGTTAGCGGTCTTGCGACCCACGCCGGGTAATGCTTCGAGCGCCTCGCGCGAGCGCGGCACTTCACCGCCGTGATGCTCGAGCAGCAGCGTGCAGGTGGCGAGTATGTTTTTCGCTTTGGTGCGATACAGCCCAATCGACTTCACGTATTTTTCCAGCCCTTTTTGTCCAAGCTTTAAAATGCTGTGCGGTGTGTTGGCGTGCGTGTAGAGTTCATCGGTGGCGAGATTGACACTCTTGTCAGTGGCCTGCGCCGACAGAATGACCGCGATCAATAATTCAAACGGCGTTTGGTAATGCAACTCGCCGCGCGGCTCGGGATTGGCGGCGTGAAAGCGTTCAAAAATGGCGCGGCGCTTGGCAGGATTCATAAACGTGGATTTATTGTAAGTATTTGATTTTAAACAATATTTTTTATTCGATTGATTCGTTCCTGGGCGCGTGCGAGCGCTCTCGCGATCGCTGCGCGCTTGGGATCGTCGGCACTCGTTGCGGTGTCGCAGTCGTGTGCTGACGGCGACGCCGCGGCTAGATTGAGCCGGCGTTGCCGCGCCTGATAGCGATTGCGTGCGTGTGCCGCGCGCGCAATGCGCTGTGGGCGATTGTCGCTGCGCGCCACCGCAATCAGTTGTATGCAATCGACCGGGCAGGGCGGCATGCACAAGGCACACCCCGTGCATTCGGCAGCGATCACCGTGTGCATCACTTTCGCCGCACCCGCGATGGCATCCACAGGACAGGCTTGTATGCACAGCGTGCAGCCGATGCACCACGCTTCATCGATGAACGCGACCGCGGGCGGCTGCGTCACGCCGCAGGTGGTATCCAGCGGCATGGGCGCTCGTGCCAACAAATGCGCCAAGTCTGCGACGACTTCAGTGCCGCCCGGCGGGCAGCGATTGATCTCCGTGGCCCCCGCGGCGATGGCCTCGGCATAGGGATGACAACCCGCATAGCCGCAAAGCCCGCATTGGGTTTGCGGCAACAGCGCATCGATGCGTTCTACGAGTAGCGGCGCCGCTGACATTAGCCTCTGATCAACCCTGCAGCGGCTGCCAGCGGTTATCCACCAGGCCTTCCAGCGGCTTGAACTGAATCTTGTAGGCCATTTTGCGGCTCGCCGCAATCCAGTAGCCGAGGTAGAGGTACTGCAATTCGAGTTTTTTGCACAGCTCGATTTGCCACAGGACGTTGTAAGTGCCGAAGCTCGCGCCGGGTAAATCCGGATCGAAAAACGTGTACACCGACGACAAGCCGTCGGCGAGTTGATCGACAATGCTCACCATGCGCAATTCGCCTTGATCGCGAAACTCAATCAGGCGCGATTTGACGTTGCTTTGCAGCAGAAAATGCCGGTATTGCTCGCGGCTATCTTGATCCATGCCGCCGCCGCTGTGGCGGCTGGATTGGTAGCGCAGGTAGAGCGCGTAGTGTTCCGGGCGATACTGAAGGTCGAGCATGGACGTGGTCAGCGCCGCGTGCCGCCGCGCGTAACGGCGCTGTGTGCGACTCGCCTCAAACGCATCGGCGACTATGCGCACCGGCACGCACGCCTGGCATTGGTCGCAATGCGGCCGGTAAGTGAAAGCGCCGCTGCGCCGAAAGCCCGCGCGCACCAACTCGCTGTAGACCGCGCTGTCGATCAAATGATTCGGTGTCGCAACCTGCGAACGCGCCAGGCGCTCCGGCAGATAACTGCACGGGTACGGCGCGGTGGCGTAAAACTGCAACACCGACAGCGGAAATTCAGTCAAATAGGTCATTGTCGAATTGCCATGAATGCAGCGGCTCACAGTTTACCAACACTTTGACCTGCCGTACAAAGTCGGCGCGCGGAATCTCGCGCGCGCCCAGCGAGGCCAGATGCGCAGTTTTCATCTGGCAATCAATCGGCCCGTAGGCCCAGCGTTGCAATTGCTTGACCAGGGTCGCCAACGCGAGCTTGGAGGCGTCGGTGGTGCGAGTGAACATAGACTCGCCGTAGAACATGCGCCCAAGCGACACGCCATAGAGCCCGCCGGCGAGTTCATTATCGATCCACGTTTCCACCGAATGCGCGAGGCCGCGCCGATGCAGCTCGGTGTAGGCGGCCACCATAGCCGGCGTGATCCAGGTGCCGGGTTGTCCGTCGCGTGGCACGGCGCAGGCGCGCATCACGGCTTCAAATTGCGTATCGACGCGAATTTCAAAATCATCTTTGCGTGCTTTACGCAGGCGTTTGCCGAGCGAACGCGAGATTTTCAGTTCCGCCGGAAACAACACCATGCGCGGATCGGGGCTCCACCACAGCAAGGGTTGCTCTTCGCTGTACCACGGGAAGATACCGTTGCTGTAGGCCTCGATCAGCCGCGCCGCCGATAGATCGCCGCCCGCCGCCAGCAAACCATTGGGCTCGATCAGCGCGCGCGTGAGCGGCGGAAACGGAGCATTGCGATCAAGCCAGGGAATCATGCTGCCATTGTACTGGCGCCGCGCGGCGTCGACGCATCAACGCATGGCTAATTATAAGTATTTGATTTAAAAATATTTTATGGGTAATCCGCGGACATGCAGCGCGCGCCGTGTAGGATTATCCCTACAACACTGCGCGGCAAATCCTGATGCCGCTTTCAGCCGCCGCTGATAGCGCGCAGTGCTTGACCTTTCTACAGTGGGGCCATGCTCATCCATACCCTGAAAGGAAAATCATGTTCAAGAACATTCTGATTCCCACCGACGGCAGCGAACTGTCCACGCAGGCGGCGCACCGCGCCATCGCATTGGCCCAGTCGCTGAAGGCGATGACGCTGGTGTTGCGCGTGTCGCCGACTTACCGGCAACTGACCAGTGAGGGTTATCTTGTGCCCAATCTGCCCAGCAGCAAGCGCGAGTGGGAAACCGCTGTCGCCGACCGCGCACGTCTGGTGCTCGACGCCGTAGTGGCCGAGGCCAAAGCAGCCGGCGTGGCGTGCGAAGCGGTGCATCTGTTTCGCGACTTGCCGTATGCCGCCATCATCGACACCGCGAACAAGAACGGCTGCGACCTGATCGTGATGGCCTCGCACGGTTATGGCGGCTTCAAGCAATTGCTGCTGGGCAGCGAGACCACGCGCGTGTTGTCGCACAGTAAAATTGCGGTATTGGTGATTCGCTGAATGCGCAGCGCGCGCCCAGTGGGTCAATCACGAGCGGCACCATGAGCATCGGCGACATCTGCAACCGCGACGTGGTCTACGTCAATCGCGACGTGACGGTGCACGCGGCGGCGCGATTGATGCGGCACTATCACGTCGGCAGTCTGGTGGTGGTGGATGAGATCGACGGCAAACGCGTACCGGCGGGCATGGTGACGGACCGCGATCTGGTGGTTGAAATCTACGCCATGGATCTTGATCCGAAGGTGCTGACGGTGGGCGACATCAAGTCCCCCGAATTGGTGACGGCGCCGGAGTCGCTCAGCGTGCAGGCGTCGCTCGCACTGATGCGTGCCAAAGGGGTGCGCCGCATGCCGCTGACCGATAGTGACAACCAGTTGTCGGGCATTGTCACCATCGACGACGTGCTCGTCGTGCTGGCCGAGGCATTGACCGATATTTCCCGCACCGTCGCACGCGAACCGGCGCGCGATACGCCGCAACGCCAG
>JAYUAH010000098.1:0-5933 GCA_043741415.1 Betaproteobacteria bacterium | reverse complement strand
GCGAGCCCCGCCGAGCTCGAGCGGCTGCGCGAGGCGGCCGCAACGCACACGGCAGACAGCACGTACATGGCCTTTCTCGCGCTCGACGCGCGGCAAACGCGCATGGTGCGGGCGGCACTCGACCCGCTGCCGCTCTACGCCTCGTCGCAGGCGTACAGTGCCGACCCCGCCGTCGCGGCCAGCGTGGCCGGCGTGCGCATTCTCGACATGCCGTGGCTGTTGCAGCGCGACCACCCGGCGGTGATGATTTACCCGCGGCAGACGTACGACGACGCCGATTTTGAGCGGCTCTATGCGCTCGGCATCGACGCCTGGCGCATCGGCCAGGCGCTGCTGGCGCGCCACAGCGAGATCATTCTGGATGGCGTCACCGGCAAGCTCACCCTGGAACGCGACCGCCGCTTCACCCGCGAACTGGTGGTGGAACGCGCCGGCGCCGATACCGCCAAGCCTGCAGGGCCCATCTCGCCGGCTCCGCCCCTCACCTATCCACCCCCCACACTCAAACCGTGAACAACCGCGGCCAGGGCGCCGAAGCACACGCCGCGCGCTTTCTCGAAGCGCAAGGTCTGAAAATCGTCGCACGTAATTACCGCTGCCGCTACGGCGAGATTGATCTCATCGCCAATGACGGCGCGACGCTGGTATTTGTCGAGGTGCGCTCACGCAGCTCCAACAGGTTCGGCGGTGCAGCCGCGAGCATCACCGCGGCCAAGCGCGACAAGCTCACGCGCACGGCGCTGCACTATCTAGCCACCTTGCGCCGCGCACCGCGCTGCCGCTTCGACGCGCTGCTGCTCACCCATGAGCGCGGCCCGGTGGAGTGGATCCAGGACGCCTTTAGCGCTTGAGGGCGGCGGGTGTCTGTACAAATCGCCGGCAACGGCGCAAAATAGCGGCATGGACCTGATCAGCCGCATTAGCGAAAATTTTTCCGAAAGCGCGCACTTGAAACTCGAGTGCATGGATACCCTCGCCACGCCGATCGCGGCGGGCGCACAGTTGATGGTGGAGTGCCTCAAGGCCGACGGCAAAATACTCGCCTGCGGCAACGGCGGCTCGGCGGCAGACGCGCAGCACTTTTCGTCGGAGTTATTGAATCGTTTTGAAAAAGAGCGCCCGGGACTCGCCGGCATCGCGTTGACCACCGACACCTCGACGCTCACCTCGATTGCCAACGACTACTCGTACGAACAAATATTCTCCAAACAAGTGCGCGCGCTGGGCCACGAAGCAGACGTGCTGCTCGCCATTTCCACCAGCGGCAACTCCAAAAACGTGATCGCCGCCATCGAGGCTGCGCATGAATGCGGCATGCACGTGGTGGCACTGACCGGACGCGACGGCGGCGGCATCGGGGAACTCATGGCCGGGAAAGACGTCCATATCTGCGTACCGGCGCAAAGTACAGCGCGGATTCAGGAGGTGCATCTACTCACGTTGCACTGCCTTTGTGATGCCATAGACTGTGTTTTACTGGGGGTGGATTGATGCGTAAATATTTGGGATGGTTGATCGTGGCGGCGTTGCCGCTGTTGGGTGGATGTGCGGCCGCGGTGATCGGCGGTGCGGCGGCGACCGGTGCATTGGTCGCGAACGACCGGCGCACGGTGGGCACGGTGACCGAAGACAAGGGCATCGAAATCAAGGCCGCCAGCCGCCTGGGCGCAGGGGTGCCCGACGCGCACCTGAATTACAGCAGCTTTAATAAACTGGTGTTGCTGACGGGCGAAGTGCCTACCGCGGCCGCACGCGACAACGCAGAGCGCATTACGCGCGGCATCGAAAACGTGCGCGGCGTATTCAACGAATTGCAGGTGGCGGGCAACAGTGCCATGACCTCGCGCACCAACGATGCCTACCTCACCTCCAAGGTCAAAGCGCGCTTTGTCGACGGCAACAAATTCAATGCGGTGCATGTGAAAGTGGTCACCGAAAACAGTGTGGTTTATCTGATGGGCCTGGTGAGCCGCACCGAAGCCGAAGCGGCCACGGACATCGCACGCACCAGCGGCGGCGTGCAAAAAGTGGTACGCTTGTTCGAGTACACGGATTAATCCCCAGCGGTTGAAAGAAACGGATTGAACTATCCGCCGCCGGCATTCGAAAACAAAATACACGATCCGGCGCGCGCCGCCGAACTTGCGGCCTATGTGCAAACGCTGCCGCGTCCGCGCGTATTCACCAACGGCGTGTTCGATGTACTGCATCGCGGCCATGTGACCTATCTCGCCCAAGCCCGTGCCATGGGCGCGAGCCTGATCGTGGCGCTGAACACCGATGCCTCCACGCGCCGCTTGGGCAAAGGCGACGAGCGGCCGATCAACCGGCTCGAAGACCGCGCCGCGGTGATTGCGTCGCTGGAAGCAGTGAGTGCCGTCACCTGGTTCGATGAAGACACGCCGCTGGATCTGATACAGCGGCTCAAGCCCGAGGTGTTAATCAAAGGCGGCGACTGGCAGCCTGCGGCGATTGTCGGCGCCAGCGATGTGCTAGCGTGGGGTGGACAGATGCATTCGATACCGTTTTTGCATCAAAAATCGACCACCGCGCTGCTCGACGTAATTTTAAAAAAATTCAATAAAAACAAATAGTTACGTAATTTACTCTAACGCTCATGGCGCCGGGCACGTCACCGCTTTAACCTCGCTGCCGGGCATGTTGGCACGCAGCATTGCGAGCTTGGCCACCAGCGCTTCGTTCGGCTCGCGAATGTAGATCACCACCTGGCGGAAGAAATTTTCACGCAACTCCATTACCGCGTCCGTCGCGCCTTTTTGACGCATGGCCGTTAGATGATTTTGTGCCGCTTCTTCAGTACGAAATATGCCCAGTGAAATGGCGTTGCGCCAGCGCGGCAAATCGACCACTACCGAATAATCGCCTATGCCCAAGCCCTTCAAGGTCTCAGCGGCTTTGTCGGCCTCGGCCTTGCTGTTGCGCGGCGGAATCAGCACCCAATAACCATTCATGTCGGTAGCCACTCGACGCACGCGCGCTGCCGGCAAGCCCAATTCGGCAACGGACGCATCCGCGCGTGCAGTTTCGGGCCCGATGAAAGCACCCCACTGCAGACATGCCGCGGCGTCGACCACCATTGCGGGGGCTGCGGGCGCCACCGGTGGCGGTACAGATGCTGCGGGCGCTGCGGCGGCGATGCGCTGCGCCGACGGCGTGACGATACGAATTTTCTCTGGCGTCATCTGCACCTGTTGGATGCGCGCTTGCGCATCCACCGTCGGGCGCAGATAGCGGTCCCATGCGAAAAACCCGACGTTGGCCAGCAGCAACAGCAAAAATAGCGTACGCATTAATTAAAAACCTTTCCGGGCAATCACCAACAAACCGTCGAGTACCAGATTATCCACCAGCTCGGTGCGCCCGTTAAGCTGCGGCTGAATCAGCGCCGCTGTACCGCCCGACAATATCACCAGCGGTGCGCCGCTTTCGTTGCGCTGCCCCGTTTGTTCCATATAACCGCGCATGCGCTCTATGGTGCCGGCCAATGCATTGAGCGCGCCACTCATGATGGCATCGACCGTGTTATCCGGAAAATAACAGAATGCGCCCGGTGCCAGCTTCAATTGCGCAGTGCCGCGCGCCAGCGAACCGCGCATCAGCTCCAACCCCGGCACAATCACGCCGCCGAGAAACACGCCTTCAGCAGACAGCGCATCGACCGTCATGGTGGTGCCCGCATCGACCACCACGCAGGCCGCGCGGTGTAAATGCCAGGCAGCGATCAACCCCGCCCAGCGGTCGGCGCCGAGCTGCGCCGCGTTTGCATAGCCGCTGCGCACGCCGCATTGTTGTTCGCGCGCCTGTATCCAGATCGGTGCAACATTAAGCGGTGCGAGTGCGCGCGTCAGCGCCGCGCGCACCGCCTCACCGGCCACATTGGCCACCACAATACATGCCGGCGCCGGCAAATCCTTGATGGCATCACCCATGCCGGCGGCATCAGCCGTGTTCAGCCACGCGTGCCGCAGCCAGCCGCCGTTAGCCCCATCGGCCAAGCCCCACTTGATGCGGCTGTTGCCGGCATCGATGGCGAGCACCTTCATGACACACGGCCGGTGGGTCGCAGGCTGACATCACCGCTGTGAAACGGCCGCAGCCCGCGCGCGGTTTCGAGCAGCAGCGCACCATCGTCGCCGACGCCGCGCGCCAGACCCGATTCACTGGTGCCGCCGGGCAGTGTGAGCCGCACCAGACAATCCTGATGCACGTGATGGCGCTGCCAGTCCTCGCGAAACGGCTGAAAGCCCGCGCGCTCGAACTCGAGCAACACGCGATTCATTTCGGCGAGCAGCACCGCCAGCAATTGATTGCGATCCACCGCGTGTGCGCACAGGGTTTCAATATCAGCGGCGGCCTGGTCGATGCGCGTGTTCACCGCGGGTGACAAACGCACATTGATGCCGGCGCCGATCACCACCGCGCTCGGCCCCAACGCTTCGCCCTGCATTTCAATCAGGATGCCCGCGATTTTGTGGCCGCGCCACAGCACATCGTTGGGCCACTTCAAGCCCACGCCGGTGGCGCCGAACGCTTCCAGGGCGCGCACCAGGGCGAGCCCTACCGCGAGACTCAACCCCGCCAAAGTTGAAGCGCCCTGCGAAAATCGCCACAGTATAGAAAACGTCAACGCGCCGCCCACCGCTGTATGCCACGGCCGATTCAGCCGCCCGCGGCCACCACGCTGCCACTCCGCGGCCACCACGCTGGCGTGCGGCGCACCGGCCTGCGCGCGCTGCAACAGCAGCGTGTTGGTGGAATCAATTTCATCGACGATCTCCACACTGAACGGCGATGTTTCGCCAAGCCAGGCGGCCAGCCGCGCCGCGTCGAGCATGGACAGGGCCTGCGCCAAACGATAACCACGACCGCGGATGCGATACACCTCGACACCCGCGGCTTCGATCTCCTGCACCGCGTTCCACACGCTCGCCCGCGATACGCCGATAGCGTGCGCCAGCGCTGCGCCCGAATGGAATTCACCTTCGGCGAGCAGGCGTAAAACGGGGTAAGCGAGTGGTTTCATGTGGGGCCGTTAGCATACTACGATAGTACATTCGTACCCTTGCGCCGCGCGTTCGACAGGCGCGTGCCACATCGCTACACTGGCGGCATATTGACAAAATTCGAGAGGAGTCTTCCATGCGTCTCGTCATTCGCCTCGTTACCGTCTGGTGTGCCGCGCTGCCGTTAGCAGCGGCTGCACAATCGTGGCCGACCAAACCGATCCGCATGCTGATTCCGTATCCGGCGGGCGGCACCTCTGACATACTCGCACGCATGATCGGGCCCAAAATCACCGAAGCGTGGGGGCCGCAAGTCCTCGTCGACAACCGCGTCGGCGCCGGCGGCAACATTGCAATGGAACTCACTGCGCGCGCGCCCGCGGACGGCTACACCATGGTGCTCAACGATCTGGGCAATTTTGCGATCAGCCCGAGTGTCTACACCAAGCTGCCCTTCGATATCATTCGCGATTTCACGCCGATTGCGATGGTGTCGTACTCGCCGCATGTGGTAGCCACACATCCCGCAGTACCGGCAAAAACCGTCGCGGAACTGATTGCGCTCGCGCGCAAAAACCCCGGCAAACTCAATGCGCCGGTAGGGCTCGGCAGTGCGGTGCATCTGGCGGCACTGGCACTCGAACAAAAAACCAATACCCAGTGGGTGTATGTGCCCACCAAGGGCGGACAGGCATCGATCATGACGCTCGCCACTGGCGAAGGTGATTTTCTGTTCATGGGCATGTTGCAAACGCTGCCGCATGTTAGGAACGGCCGCATCAAAGCGATCGCGGTGTCCAGCGAAAAGCGTGAGCCCGCCTTACCCAACGTACCTGCCGTACAGGAGACGCCGGGCCTGGAAGGTTTTGTCACCGGCACCTATCAGGGCATCATGGGGCCGGCAAAAAT
>JAYUAH010000097.1:0-2496 GCA_043741415.1 Betaproteobacteria bacterium | reverse complement strand
GTAAGTTGGTTGCGGACGCGGGCATACCGCCGGCGAGCGGTGGACAATGATGCAAAGCAAAACACATGACCCAATGCTGTTCGGATAGGGGCGTTCGCCCTGAGCCCTTCGACTTTGCTCAGGACAGGCCTGTCGAAGGGCAGTGGTGCCGGCGCGAGGCTTCGACAAGCTCAGCCCGAACGGTTGGGGGTTTTTCACCTTTGCATAGGCACGCATCCCGTGGATAAACGCAACTACTGGCTACTGGTGCTCTCCGCCTCGGCGATACTCATGATCACCATGGGCGTGCGCCAGTCGCTGGGGCTGTTCGTGTCGCCGTTGAATACTGCCACGGGCCTGGGCATCGTCACCGTGAGTTTCGCGCTGGCGGTGGGACAATTTGTGTGGGGCGCGGCGCAACCGCTGTTTGGCGCGCTGCTCGACCGTGCCGGCACGGTGCGCATTATCGTGGTCGGTGCGCTGATGATGGCGCTGGGGCTGGCGGCTACGCCGTATATGACAAGCGGGTTGGGGCTGGTGTTGATGCTGGGCATACTCACGGCGGCCGGGGCGGGCGCGGGCAGTTTCTCGATATTGATCGGCTCGGCGGCGCAACGCCTGCCGCCGGAAAAGCGCTCGTTTGCTTCGGGCTTCATCAACGCCGGCGGCTCATTCGGGCAATTTGTGTTTGCGCCGCTGTCGCAGGCAGTGATCGCTGCATTTGGCTGGATGGCAGCGTTGTGGACACTGGCAGCAGCATGTCTGGCAACCATTCCGCTGGCGTTCAAGCTCGGCAACAAACCCAAAGCTGCGCCGGTTGCAGGTGCGCCGCGGGAGATCACGCTTAAAGCACAACTGCACGTCGCATTTCAGGATCGCAGTTATTGGTGTTTGCATGCGGGTTTTTTTACCTGCGGTTTTCACATTGCGTTTCTGGTGACGCATCTGCCGGGCGAAGTGGGGCTGTGTGGCTTGCCGGCGTCGGTGTCGGCGGGGGCGCTGGCCATTATTGGTATTGCCAACATTGTGGGCAGTCTTACCGTCGGTTCGCTCGCGCAAACCCAGCGTATGAAAATGCTGCTGTTCTGGGTGTATGGCATGCGTGCGGTGGCGGTGGCGTGTTATCTCGCGGCGCCGAAAACCGCGCTGACGTTTTATATTTTCGGCGCGGTGCTCGGCATTACGTGGTTGGCGACCGTGCCACCGACCGCCGGACTGGTCGGCAAGTTATTCGGTGCGCGCTGGCTCGCCACTTTGTTCGGCTTCACGCTGTTGTCGCACCAGATCGGTGGATTTTTCGGCGCGTGGCTCGGTGGCATCGCTGTTGATAGTACCGGCAACTATCAGTGGATGTGGTACGCCGACATCGCGTTAGCGATCATGGCGGCGCTGGTGAACCTGCCGATACGCGAAGCGCAGCCGCAGGCCGTTCCTGCTACATAATACGTAAATATTTGATTTTAAACATATTTTTAGTGTCACGTGGGTTTTCGACACGTCATGCCATCTACATAGTGCGGCGCTAAACTTGCGCCATTGGTATTTATCGTAGAGGAGTGCCGCATGCCGCCTCGTTTTCGTACGCGTCTGAACCTGGACGATTTCGCAACCATCGACCGCCGCCGCGTGCTGAGCGGTCTCGGTGCTTCGGCACTGCTCACAGTAACCGGCGGACTTTTCTCGCGCTCGCTGTGGGCGCAGTCCGTGTTCACCGCCAACCCGTTTACGCTCGGGGTCGCGTCAGGCGATCCCGCGCCGGATGGCTTCGTGCTGTGGACCAAGCTCGCGCCCAAGCCGCTGGAGCGCGGGGCGGGTCTGCCGAAAAAACCCATTGAAGTCGAGTGGGCCATAGCCAATGATGAGCAAATGCGGCAGACCGTACAAACCGGCAAAGCCATCGCGCATCCCGAACTGGGCCACGCCGTGCATGTGGAAGTGAGTGGACTGGAACCTGCGCGCGATTATTTTTATCAGTTCACCGTCGGCAGTGAACGCAGCGCCGTCGGCCGCTCGCGCACCTTTCCGCGCGCAGGTGCGGCGCTGGCGCAACTGCGGTTTGGCGTGGCCGGCTGTCAGCGCTACGAGGCCGGTTTTTTCACGGCGTATCGCCGCATCGCTGAAGAGCGTTTCGATTTTGTTTTTCACTATGGCGACTACATTTACGAATACCGTACCGTGCGTCCCGGCGGGCTGCCGTATCCGGTGGTGCGCGTGATGCCGGGCGAACCGGACGAATGCTACACGCTCGACGATTATCGTCACCGTTACAGCCTGCATCAACTCGATGCCGATCTGCAGGCCGCGCACGCATCGGCGCCGTTCATCATGAGCTTTGACGACCACGAAGTCGACAACAACTGGGCGGGCGATATCTCGGAAGAAAACACGCCGCGGGAATTGTTTTTGCTGCGGCGCGCGGCGGCGTTTCAGGCGTGGTACGAACATATGCCATTGCGCAGCGCGCAAATGCCGCGCGGGCCTGACATCCTCGCGTACCGGCGGCTGATGGTTGGCGAT
>JAYUAH010000096.1:0-2497 GCA_043741415.1 Betaproteobacteria bacterium | reverse complement strand
TTTCCCAACGCGACTTTGCCGCGCGATACAGGCGTTTGTCTTGCTTGCCGAAATCATGCATGGCCTGCTTGAGCACGCTCTCGTGCGTTAAGGCTTCGATCGCGGCGAGCTTTAACGGCACCGTGGGCGCGTCGTGCGCCAATTGCAGCAACACCACGTCGTCGCTTGCAGCCGCCCCAATGCGGCCGTGCCACGCTTGCAGTTCGTCCGTGGAAAGTTCCGGCGCGCTGTGCTCGTTACTGAGTGCGGGCGCCGGTGTAGCTTCGGCGGATGACTGTAAGTACTTGTTTTTATTGAATATATTATCGAACACGATGCAGGACTCTGAATGAGGTTAGGCGTGCAAGCATTGTGACACTGTACGGGGCCGCGCGACGAGTCCCTGTAGTCTATTTCGCTGGAATGATCGGCAACAATAAATACGGCTGCCACTCTGCGTCGAAGTGTAGCGTGTTGGTGGTTTCAAAAATTTCCGCCGGGCGATCTTGCGGATGCGTGTGAAAAAAAGGCCCGACGCCGGTGAACGGATAGAACGCATTGGGTATCACCACCGGCGGGCCATCAAACGCGTAGTCCTTACCGCGCACCGTCAGCGCCACACGATAGCCTGCCGGCACCACAATACACGTGGGCCAAATTTCCACGTCGAGTTCGTACACTTCGCCGGGGTTGAGCGGCTGGATTTCGTCGTGCGCGTGATACGGGCGATAGGGTTTGCTTAACACGGGATCGAGCTTGCGCTGCGACGCGCGCAACCAGCCCTGGCCGACGGGCGTGCGCGGATCGAGCGCGCCTTGAAACGTCACTTCGATGCCCTGTGGGTCGTAGACACGCAAGATCGCGAAAATGTCGGCATCGCGCGTCGCCGACGATACGAACAACTTGCACGCCACGGGGCCGGTGATTTCCAGCGGTTGGGGCAGCGGCGGCGTGGAAAAGGTGATGCCGTCGCTGGTGGTGGCGTAGGCGAGGCTCGTTGGTTGCGCAGACGCTACACGCTGCAAACCCTTACTGATGGGTTCGAGATAAAACTTCGTCCACTGCGTGCGCGCGAGCGGCCATGCGGTCTCGTGGCGTTCGATGAATTTTTCTCCCGGATGACGCACCTGCAATTGCACCGGCGGCTGTTTATCCCAGCCGTTTTGTTCGCCCTTGAGAAAATAATCAAAAAATTTCTTTTGCAACAAGCGGCCGTAGTCGGTGTAAAAATGCGGCCAATGCGCGAGCCCATGGCACTCCAGCCACTTCTGTTTTGATGCCGCGCGCGTATAGCCCTCGGTATTGCCGCGCGGGTGCAGGCCTTGCCCACCCCAGTTGTTGGCGGATAGCAGCGGCACGGTGACTTTGTCCCACTGCGGCGAGCGCGATTGGTAGTACTCGTCATCGAGCGGATGCGCGAGCACATCGTCTTCGAGGCTGCCGCGATTTTGCGCGAGTTCGTCATCGTTCAGTGTTTCGGGACCGGCCACCAACTCACCCGTAACCACACTTCTCGCGCCGCGCGTGCCCACACCATGCTGCACGCTGCACACCTGCCGTGGATACCATCTGAGCGGCATCATGTTGACAATACCGCCGTGTCGATACACGTCGCGATAAAAATCCGCAGCGCCCTCCCACACGCAGATCGCCGCAAGATGTGGCGGTTGCAGTGAGGCGACCTGCCACTGATTCATCGCGTAATACGAAATGCCGCTCAAGCCGACTTTGCCGTTGCTCCACGGCTGCACGCCAGCCCACTCGATACACTCGTAAAAATCTCCGGCCTCTTGCGGCGACCATACCTCCATGCGCCCTGGTGAGCGCCCCGAACCGCGCGAATCGACACGGATGCACACATAGCCATCGGGCACCCACTTCTCAGGATCGACGACTTCCCAGTTTTGATACTGGTTGCTGGAGCCGGCGGGCACATCAGGATGCGCTGCCACCATGCGATCCCACATACTCTTGAATCCCTCCTGAAACGACAGGCCTTTGGCATACGGGCCGTGCGATAGGATCACCGGATATTGACCGTCGCTCACTGGGCGAAATAGGTCGACGCGCAGCAATAGGCCGTCCTTCATTTGGATCGGCACATCCCAATCGATGCGCATGCCATCGCGAATTTCGGATTTCATCATGAGAAAGATTCTTTGCGAGTGATTGAGGCGCCTTTGCGAATTGTAGCAGTCGCCTTGACAGCCGTATTGCGCTACCGCACGATGCACGCAACATCCGGTGGGTAACGATCTCCATGAAAACGAAATATGTGTTGCTGTTGTTGTTGTGCGCCGCAACCCTGCCGCGCGCACACGCGCAATCCGCGAAGTGGCCCGACAAGCCGGTGCGCGTGATCGTGCCCTTCCCCGCGGGCGGCACCACCGATGTGGTCGCGCGCACCTTCGCACCTAAGCTGTCGGAAGAATACGGCCAGCAGTTCGTCGTCGATAATCGCGGTGGTGCCGGTGGCGCCATTGGCGCGGAAATCGCCGCGCGTGCCAACCCGGACGGC
>JAYUAH010000095.1:0-2498 GCA_043741415.1 Betaproteobacteria bacterium | reverse complement strand
GTTCGTACAGGCTGTGTGCGGCCACCGACATCGGCGAGGCATGGCGTATCGGGTTCATACTGTCCACAATAAAACTCTCGCCTTCCAGCGTGCCGAGCAGCGCATCGCGTCCGCCCGGCGTAGTACACAACGATGCGCACTCGACGATTTTCGCCATGTGCATCGCCGGACCCAGCGGATAGCCGAGCATGCCGGGAATCGCCGCGTAGACTGCGGTGTCACACGCACGACCGGCGATCACCACATCGGCGCCGGCGTTCAAGGCGCGCTGAAACGCCTCGATACCCATCTGCCCCACCAGTTGCGTGGACACATCGACATCGGCTTCGGTGAGATCCGCAATCGCGCCCAGCGGCTTCACCCTGCCTTTGCGTATGGCCTGCTTGACGGCGTCGCGCGGCATGTCGGCGCGTATCGATGCGAGCTTGAAATGCAAGCGTTCTGCGTGCGCAATCTCTCGCACCATAGCCAATACGGTATCTAGATGCGGCGAGGCGCCCGCGCAGCCGGCCGTGCCGATAACCAACGGCACGTTGATCGCCCGCGCACCACGCAACAGCATCGTCAGATCACCGCGCGTTTGTGCATCGCTGGTAGCGATGTTACCGCTGCCCAGATAATACGGGCCGGGATCAATCGACCCCATGTCCGCGCCGATGAAATGCGGCTGGCGTTTGAGCCCTTCGTTGAACGCTAATTCCGGTACGCCGTAACCGAGTTGGCCGGAGGCTGATAACACTCTGAGCGGCGCGAGTCCCGTCGCGGTTGTTACCTCCGCGCGCAGTCTGTCGATAGCATTCATACTTCAATCTCTAGCAGCGGCCCATGCTGCTGTGCGCCGTAGACATCACGATCACCCGGATTACCCGCGACGATTTTTCGATCCATTGCGATCTTGATCGCCATCGCCGGCGGATACGGAATCAGTTCCACCTGCTCCGTGCGCAAGCCATACAGCGGCGCAATCGCCGCCGGTTGCAGCGCGGGCGAATTCACTGCGCGCTGATAGCCCACTTCGTCGTTGAACAATATGTCGAGCGTGAGCGTGGTCGGTCCGGCGTTTTTACTGCGGATAACCTTGGCGATATCGATGAGTTTCATAATAACGTAAGTATTTGATTATAAACAATAAATTATATTTTTATCGATGAACTCCGAAATCGCCGCAGCGTCATAGCCGAGCGACGACAATACCTCGCGAGTGTGCTCGCCAATTTTCGGGATGTCCAGCCGTGTACCGAAGCGCGCACCATCCATTTCAATCGGCAGATTCGGCACTTTGGCTTCGACACCATTCAACAAGGTCACCGGCACGAGACCACCGCTCTCATTCAAATGCGCATCGTCGAACAAATCTTCGGGCTTGGCGATGGGTGCAAAGGGCAGGCCCAGTTCGTCGCATTTGGCCATTAGCTCGGCCTTGCTCATCTTCGCGAACAGCGCCTGCACGATGGGCAAGATGCGCGGCCGCGCTTCGACGCGCTGCGGATTGGTTTTCAACGCAGGATCAGAGAACAAATCGTGCAAGTTGAAGGCTGCGCAAAACACTTTCCATTGCGTATCCGACACCACACCGACGAAGACGAGTTCACCATCCAGCGTTTTGAAATTATCGTAGAGCGCCCACGCGCGGATGCGGTCGGGCATGGGCGTCACCGGCTTGTTGGTGGCCAGGCCTTCGAGCATATGCTGGCCCATCAGGAACGCACAGTTCTCAAACAGCGCACTTTGCACGTACTGCCCCTGTCCCGTGCTTTTGCGTTGATGCAGCGCGCCGAGTATCGCGATCACACCGAACATGCCGCCCATCACGTCGTTCACCGAGGCGCCGGCGCGCAGTGGGCCGTAGCGCCCGCCCGTCATGTAGGCCAAGCCGCCCATCATTTGCACCACTTCGTCGAGGCCGGTGCGATGTTCATAGGGGCCGGGCAGAAAACCTTTGAGCGAGCAGTAGATGAGTTCGGGTTGTAATTTACGCAACGCCTCGTGACCAAAGCCGAGCTTTTCCATCGCGCCCATGCGGAAATTTTCCGTGAGCACATCGGCGCTGGCGATCAACTTCAACACCGCTTCGCGCCCTTGCAGTGATTTCAAATCGACGGCGAAACTTTTTTTGTTACGGTTATACGTCGGAAAAAATCCCGCGCCCGACGCGGTGAGCTTGCGCGTGTGATCGCCGTCTATCGGCTCGACTTTGATCACCTCGGCGCCCATGTCGGCAAGTATCAGCCCGCAGGTAGGGCCCATCACGACATGGCAAAACTCGATAACTCTAATGCCGTCCAGCGGTAGTGCTTTACTCATCGGGTTCCCAGTATTTGCGCAAGCTCGGCCTCGCGTGCATCTTTCAATTTGAACGTCGGATCGGCGCGCACTGTTTTTTCGGTCTGCGCATAAATTTCTTCGTCGGACAAGGAAAAATCAATCGGGTCGCCATGCGGCTGCGCCACATGCCACGGTGTGTCGAGATAAACCTCGACGAAATTGCCTTCCGGATC
>JAYUAH010000094.1:0-2499 GCA_043741415.1 Betaproteobacteria bacterium | reverse complement strand
TCACGGGCTGATCTACTCAATAGCTGTCGCCGTGTTGATGTACCCGACCGCTTCGCGGGCGCAAACCTATCCAAGCAAACCCGTACGTTACGTCGTTTCATTCGACCCCGGTACTTCGCCCGATGTCGTAGGGCGCATCCTCGCCGAGCGCCTCACGCGCCTGTGGGGCCAACAGGTCGTCGTTGAAAACCGCGTGGGCGCCGCGGGCACGCTGGGGGCGGCGTTTGTTGCCAAGGCACCCGCCGATGGTTATACGCTGCTGCAGGCGAATATCGCACCGAACGCGATCTCGGTTTCGCTCTACGCGAAGATGCCCTACGATCAACTGCGCGATTTCGCGCCCGTCACACGCATCGGCATGACGCCCAACGTGATCACGGTGCACCCCTCAACACCGTTCAAATCGATCCAGCAGCTCATCGCTTACGCCAAGGCCAATCCAGCGAAGCTGAGTTATTCCTCGTCGATCGTCGGCACCTCGCCGCAACTGACGATGGAGTTGCTCAAATTGCAGATGAAGTTCGACATTGTGCATATTCCCTACAGAATTGCCGCACAGGGGATGATCGATACCATCGGCGGTCAGATCCCGATCAATGTGTCCAATGGTCCGGCGACGGTAGGGCCGGTTCAGGCTGGCCGCTTGCGCGCGCTTGCGGTCACCAGTGCGCAGCGCATCGCGCAATTTCCGGACGTGCCGACGATGCAGGAATCAGGAGTGCCCGGTTTCGAGGTTAATTCGTGGTACGGCGTTTTGGGGCCTGCTGGCACCCCAACAGCGCTGCTGGATAAATTGAATGCCGATGTTAACTTGATCCTGCGCATGCCTGAAGTGCAGCAGCGCTTGACCGAACTGCTGATGCCGCCATCACCGACCACGCGTGAGGAATTCGATCAATTTATTCGCGCGGAGATTGCGCGCTGGGCGCAGGTGATTCGCGATGCGGGGATACCGAAGCAGTAGTGACGCGTTGTGAATAACACGCTCGCCCCATTGCAGGCGGCTTCGACCCTGAGACTATATCGAATTAAAGGCGCCGTGGTGTGTTTCCCGCTGCGCGTGATGGCGTACTGTCCAAATACGCTGCCGAGCCTAAGTCATACTGAAAACTGCAACGATCGAGTGGAGTAATTCCGCTCGGTGTATACTTTTCAGTATGGCAAATGCACGAAAGTGCTGAAGGACTTTAACATTCGACCCACGGCGTAGCGGCGCGCCGGTGGCCAACCATTCACGAGGAGGCAGCACCATGGCAATCCAGAAATTAGGGCACGTCGGCATCTGGGCGAAGGATTTCGAAAAGCTGCGCGACTTTTATTCGAAAGTCCTCGGCCTGCACATCAGCGACCAATCGGCCAATGCGGCGTTCATGACTTCCGATCCCGCGCGCGAGCATCACGAGCTGGTCGTGTTCCGGGCGACGCAGCCGGGGCAGCATACCAGCGTTCAGCAAGTGTCTTTCAGTTGCGAGAAGCTGGAAGACGTTATCGGCTACTACCAGCGCTTCAAAGAGAACGATGTCAAATTCTCGCGCATCACTTCGCATGGCAACGCGGTTGGGCTCTACTTTTACGATCCCGAAGGCAACCATCTTGAGGTGTATTGGACCACGCCGTTCGAGGCGCGTCAGCCCTATGGTGTGGCCGTCGACATCACCCGCCCGGTCGATGACATTCTGAAAGAGATCGAAGCCGACGTGAAGGTCCATGGCGCGACCGGTCACGCCGATCCGGAGTCGTTTGTGAAGCAGCGCGAGCAGTTTCAGCGGGACGGCATCCGTCACTGAACAGGAACACCCGGGACAGACGGAGGAAACACATGAACTACGGCGTTGCGATTTTCTTTACTGATTCTTCGATCGGGCCGGTCGACATGGGCGTCGCACTCGAAGCGCGCGGCTTTGAAAGCCTGTGGGCGCCGGAGCACAGCCACATTCCGCTGACCCGCAAATCGCCGTACCCGCAGGGCGGCGAGTTGCCGAAGAAATACTACGATGTGATGGACCCCTTCGTGACGCTGACGGCGGCGGCCGCGGTGACAACAAAACTCAAGGTCGGCACCGGCATCTGCCTCGTGGTGCAGCGTGATCCCATCCACACGGCGAAGTCGGTGGCAAGCCTCGATCAAATCTCCAAGGGCCGCTTCCTCTTCGGCGTCGGCGCCGGCTGGAACGAGGACGAGATGGCGAATCACGGCACCACCGATTTCAAGGGCCGCTTCAAGCTGATGGATGAACGCGTCCAGGCCATGCGCGAAATCTGGACCAAGCCCAAGCCGCAGTTCGACGGTGTCCATGTCAAGTTCGGCCCGATGATGAGTTGGCCGAAGCCGATACAGAAATCGCTGCCCGTCATCGTCGGCGGCATGTATCCGTATGGGGCGCGGCGCGCCATCGCCTACGGTGACGGCTGGATGCCCCACGCGTCACGCCCCGCTTATAGGGAGAGTGACATCCTTGAGCACCTGCCGGCATTTCGTGAGATGGCAAAAACGGCAGG
>JAYUAH010000093.1:0-5964 GCA_043741415.1 Betaproteobacteria bacterium | reverse complement strand
TCTCGTCACCTTCGCGCACCGGCCGCTCATTCACCACCGCCCAGCCAGCGCCGCCCTGTTCCCGCATCACGCCTGACACGGCAAGCGGCGGCAACTCTCTGCGCAGCGCATCCGGCATGTCGCCTGCGACCTGTACGCCGCTCGCAGCCGGTGCCACGTCGCTGACTACGCGCGGCGGCGGAGCGACTGCACCTGCGGCCGCAGTCGCAAGCGCTGCGCGGCGCACGCGTGCAGCCGCTTCTGCTTTGTCTGAAGCCGGCACAGCGGCGGGCACGGCTGTTGTAGATGCCGGCGGAGCAGGTGGGACGGCGTTCGTGGCAGGCGCGGCCAACGGCGACGGTTTTGCCGCCGCGGCTGGTAAGCTTGTGGCAGGTCGCGGCACATCATCAGCCATGCGCGGCGCAATGGTTGCGGTTGCGGTTGGCGCGGGCTGCCGCGGCAACGCCTCAGCCGTCACATTCACCTTCGGCTCGACGATGGCGCCTGCAGGACTGCGCAGCCACACATAGAGTGCCGCCGCGTTGAGCAGCAGTATTGCACCCACCCAGTAGGGCCACGCGCGCCGTTCGTACGAGGCTTCGTCAACGCGCAGCAGCACATGCTGGGACGGCAAGGCGGCATTCAGGCGCGCCTGTTCGGATTTTTTCAGCGCATCCAGGATGTAGGACATTTCAGCCGCCGCCAACCGTCGCGCTGAGTTGCGGCAGGGTCTTGTCCAGGCGCGTGTTGAGAAGGCTCAGGGTCAATTCGCCGGCGATGCCGTCCGGCTCGATACCTTCAGCGAACTGGAATTCTTTCACCCGGCGCGCCAGCTCGGCGTCGTACCGTGGCGCGCCCTCGGCCTCGCCGCCCTGCACGCGCGCCAGCGTGCGCCGCAGCCATGTCACAGCCTCGCCACGGCTGCCCTCGATCAGCGGGCCAGCGTAGCCGGGCGGGGGTTTCCACAGCAGCAGATAATTGCCCGACCACAGCGGAGTGATCGCCGTCAGCGTGACGCGCCGGGTCGTGCCGGCGAGCACCAGCGTCGCGGCATCGGCCGTCAGCGCGACGAGCACGGCGTGAAAGCGCGCCCCTGCTGCCGGTGCGTCGAGTACCAGCAGCGCAGGCTGATTGAAGCGCTGCAAATCCGCGAATCCACCGCGCGCGGTCAAACATCGCAGGTTTGCGGCTTCGGCTGCCGTGCACGGGCTGCGCCCGCGCTTGGTGTCGTATTCAACGCCGTAGCGCTTGAACAGATCGCGAAACGCCAGCGCCTCGCTGTATTCGCGCGGCGCAATCTCGTCGGGCCAGCGGAGATCCGCTTGCGCAGTGTTGGCGGTTTGGGGCGCTACCATCGGCGTCGGTACCACCCTCGGCGCGGGTGCCACTGCCGCCGTTGTCGCAGCGGGCCTCATTGCCGGCCAGTCGAAGTGCCACGACGGCGTTACCGCGCTGACGCCCGCCAGCACGCCGCCGGCACCCAGCACCGCCAGCAGGGGGATCTGCCAGCGCCCAGGGTTCCATGCGCCTGGGATTGCGTGGCGGCCGAGGACTTCCCGCGCCGCCTTGCGCAACGTCGCCGCGTTCACCCGCAGCGTACCCTGCGCGAACGTGCCGAGCAGGGCGCGGTCGCACACGAGATTGATCAGACGCGGCACGCCGCCGCTGCGGCGGTGGATCATGGCCAGCACATGGCGCGGAAACAAGGGTGCGAGCGACCCCGCAATCGATAAGCGATGCGCCACGTAGGCCGCCGTTTCCCGCGGCTCGAGATGGCTCAGGTGATACCGCGCGACAATGCGCTGCGCCACTTGGCGCAGTTCGGGACGGCGCAGCATGTCCTGCAGCTCGGGTTGCCCGATGAGAATGATTTGCAGCAATTTGCGTGTTGATGTTTCCAGATTGGTGAGCAGACGCAGTTGCTCGAGAACGGCCGGATCGAGATTCTGCGCTTCGTCGATGATCAGCACGGCGCGGCGCGACTGCTCGTTGACTTGGAGTAAATGCGCGTTCAGCGCGTCCACATGCACCTTGATGCTGGTGGTGCCGGGCACAACCGCGATATGAAATTCATCGCACATCGCAGAGAGCATTTCCGCGGCGCTCATTTTTGGGTTGAGGATGTAGGCCACTTCGCATCCTGCATTGATTTGTTCGAGCAGGCAGCGGCACAGCGTGGTTTTGCCGGTGCCCACTTCACCGGTCAACAGCACCAAGCCGCCGTCACCCTGCACACCATAGAGCAGATGCGCGAGTGCGTCGCGATGCTGCGCGCTCAGGTACAGGAATCGCGGATCGGGCGCGATCGAGAACGGCATCTCGGTGAAGCGGAAGTAGTCCTTATACAAAATAGTCCCGTTCAGCGCTCAGGGTACAGATTCTTGAAGGGTAGGGGAATGTTGCAACCGCTTTTTCACGAACGATCAATGTATCCCGCAGCACGTTGCGCGGTCAACCAATCATAATTTTGTGTTCGCCTCGGTGCGCTTTCACCAGAACTCGTGCTCACAGCAATTCAAACATCGGCGTTTGGCTCGAATTTCATCGCACTCGCGCGAAGTCTAGGGGACGCAGTATATGGGCACCATTCAGTTTTACGCCGGATACGACCGCATGCGCTCTTGCAATAAATGCCACCGCGGCTAGATAAAGAAAGTGTGTCCACGTGTCAACGGAGCCCAATACCCAAGTTAATTGGGCCGCCACACGGATCACCAGCGTTCCTGCGCCGGCGACGTTCGGACTGAGGCGCATTATGCCGCACACTAAACGCGCACCCCTAAGCGCCCTTTTTCTCTCCGCCCAATGCTTTCGCCAAATCGGCGAGCAGGGCGGCGAGTTCGCCGGTCATCAGCGCGAAATCGATGTCGAATTGTTCTTCGGCGTCGTCGGCTTGACTCTCGGTTTCACCTTTGAGGATATCGAGAAAGGTAACACGCTTGATTTGCAGTTTGTCAGTGAGCACGAATGAAATGCGATTTTTCCAGGTGAGCCCCAACCGCGTGGCGGTTTTGCCGCCAGCGATATGATCGCGAATTTCCTTGCCTTCGAGCGGATGATTCACATAGCGTACGGTCGCCTGGCTTGCGCCGGACGCTTTGAGCTCGAGATCCTTATCAATGGTAAACGGCGCGGGAATCTTGCCTGAGCTGAGCCACAAGGTCATTTGCGCCGACGGCGACTGCCGGGTTTCCAGGCGCTTGACTTCGATCTCTACGTCGGCGCCGATCAAGGACTCCAACAACTCATCCGCCTTTTTGTCGGCAGACGTATCCACCACCAGCCAGCCGTTGATCGGATCGATCCATGCGCTCAGCGTACGGCGGCGGCTCAAGGCTTTAGGCATCAATTCTTCCATCACGCGTTCGCGGATGTCGCGCATCTGCTTGCGGCCCACCGGATGCTCCTGCTTGGCCGAGAGTTTCGCCGCGCGTTCCTTGGCGGTTTGCGTGATCACCGAGCCCGGCAGCAATTTTTGATTGGCGCCGTACATGATCAGCCACTGGCGTTCGAGGCTGTGCAAAAAGCGATCGTCGCTACGCGGCGCGACCCAGCCGCGCGATTCCATCTCAAAGCTGCCGCAGGGCTGCAGCGCGTTTTCCTTGAGTTTTTCTTCGAGCGTGTCTGCTTTGAGCTTGCTGTCCAGAGTAAGACGATAGACGAGTAGATTTTTGAACCACATAATGAGGTGCCGCCGACAAAAAGCGTCGATTATACCGACTGACCTGTCACAACAATGCGGGAATGCAGTAATCTTTACCTGAACAACCGTGGAGGCCAGCGCGTGTCTCAAGCTGAACATCAAGACGACGTCGATTTAAGCCCTGAAGCGATACTCGCGCGCGCCACCGCCGCGCGCGGTGATATTTTTCCGGAATGGAAAACGCTGGTGTATGCGTCGCCGAAGACTTATCACCTGATCAACCAGACGGTGAGTTATTTGCATCAGTATCACGGGCAGCAGGCGGCAAGCGGTCAATTGTCCGTGCAAATGCGCGAGTTGATTGCGATACCCGCACTGTGCGCCAAAGGTGATTTGCGTCATGCGCCCAACCACATCCGCCGCATGTATCGCGAGGGGCTCACCCACAAAGTCTTGTTTGAAGCCGCGGCGGCGTTTGCATCGGTGGTGGGCTGGGCCAGCTTGACGGCGGTGTCGTTGGCGATCGAGCAGGCGAACAGCGCGGATTATCCGTTCGGCAAATTGCCAGCGGGCGGCGAGCCGAAAGCACTTAGGCCGTTTGCCGAAATGACGATGGGGCGACAACGCAAGACTGGCGCAAGTGAAAGTCTCGCCGACACTGAAGAATGGCGCTATGCCGCCGGCATTGACGCGGAATTGGTGCGGCGTGCAGCGGCTTTTGTCGATCACTGCGTCATCGCCAATGACATTAATGATGCCATCCTCGGCCCGGGCCCGCGCGCGTTAATTGTGATTGCCGCGTTGTGCACGCGCGGTGAAGTCGATCTCGCGGCCGAGCAGATGCGCCGCGCTTATGACTATGGCATGACGAAACGGCAGGTGCTGGAAGCGATTTGCTGTGTGGTGCCGATGAGCGGCATGGTGTCGGCAACGCTGGGACTGCGTGCGATGCGAAAAGTGGACGGTTTTAAATAATTGTTTAAAAACAAATACTTACAATAACGATCGAGCGCCACAATCGTCTCATAGACTCGCGTTCAGCAAGCGCCGTGCGGCGACTATCGTTTCACTCGCGATTAATCCCACCGGTCCTAAACCATTCGCATTCGCAACACACGCATCAGCCGCGGCGCCATGCAGCCACACCGCGGCGTCCAGCGCACATTGCGGTATTGCACCTTGCGCCAGCAGCGCGGCGATCATGCCGGTCAACACATCGCCCATGCCCGCGCTCGCCATGCCGGGATTGCCTGAAGTGTTGATTCGCCACGGTTCACCCGGTGACGCACAGATGCTGCCGGCGCCCTTGAGTACCACGTGCGCTTGAAATTTTGCGGCAAGCGCGCTTGCGGCGGCGATGCGATCCGCTTGTACATCGCGCGTACTGCAGCCGAGTAGACGCGCGGCTTCGGCCGAGTGCGGCGTCAGCACTTTTACTGTAAGCATTTGTTTTAAAACAGTTTTTTTGTTTTCCGATGCGGCGATGATATTCAGTGCATCAGCGTCGATCACCAGTGGCAAATGCGCCTGCAATGCGCACTGCACATAGAACGCCGCGTCGGGTGTAGTGCCGAGGCCTGGGCCCACCGCTAGGCAATTCAGATGCGTGAGTTTCAATACCTCGTGCGCCGAGCGCAGCATCAACTCGGGTTGTGCAACATCAACTTGCAGTGCATCGCGCGCGAGCAATCCGGCGTAGACGCGGCCAGCGCCGAGCTTCAGCGCAGCACGCGCGGCAAGCAACGCCGCACCCACCATACCATTGTCGCCGCCGATGATGCCGACGCTGCCGTGGCTGCCCTTGTGCGTGTTGCGCAGGCGCGGCGCGAGTACGCCCGTGGCATTGCTGAGGATGTAACCGGATGCAGTGTCCGTGCCGCGTTCCAGATCAAGATCGTCTAAGTGTATCGTGCCGCAGTGGTCCGCGCCGTCGAGTGTGTAAAGGCCCGGCTTCGCGCCGATGAAGGTGAGCGTATGCGTGGCGCGCACGCAGCAGCCGTGCACGCGGCCGGTATCCGCATCGAGACCACTGGGGATGTCGAGCGCAAGCACCGGTGCATTGTGTGTGTTGATGCTGTTGATCCACTCGGCGTAGCGGCCTTCGATAGCGCGTGACACGCCGATGCCGAACAGGCCATCAATCACCAAACCCCAGCTCGCGGATGGCGGTGGATGATCTACCGTAGTGCCGCCCGCTGCACGCCAATTCGCCAGCGCGGCTGCGGCGTCGGCGTCGGCGGGCAGCTTCGCCGCATCGCCCGCGAACACCACGGTGACTGAAAAAAACCACTGCTTCAGGTAACGGGCCACGACGAACGCGTCACCGCCGTTATTGCCGGGGC
>JAYUAH010000092.1:0-2505 GCA_043741415.1 Betaproteobacteria bacterium | reverse complement strand
GCTCCAGCGGCTGCCGGGCACATGCTGCTTGCGGTAATTCATGCTGGGGCCGAGATAAAACGCGCTGCACGTGCCGGCGGCGAGCGACTGCTTTAATTCTTGCGCAGTGATTTTTGGCAACGCATTCAGTTTCGGCTTTGCGGGCACCGGCACTTTCAAACCGGAATTCACGCCGCCTTCGAGCACATAGACATCGCAGCCGAGTTGCTTCAACCACGCAGCCACCACCGGTGCGCGCACGCCCTCGCTATCGGCGAGCACAATGCGCGCGTTGCGCACGCCGACCCATTGATCGGTGGCTTGCACCAGTTGTCCACCGGGCGCATGCCGCGCGCCGGGCAGCGAGCCGGCGGCGAATTCTTCGGGTGTGCGCACGTCGAGTACGGACAGCGAGCGATTGGTTTCCGACAACCAGCTCTCGACTTGTTTTGCAGTGATGGTTTGCACCTTGAAGCGCGCCAGCAATTTTTGCGCTGATGCTTGCAGCGCGGGCAAGGCTGCAGCATCGATTTTCTCCGGATACTTGCGCGTGGCGCCGCGCTCCAGTTCAAAGTCGGCGAGCACCCAGCCCTGTGTGCCGTTCTCCAGTGCGTACACCGGATTCTCAATGCCAAAATTCAGCAGCGTCTGTGCGCCCATGATGGAGCGCGTGCGTCCGGCGCAGTTCACAATAATTTTGGTTTTAGTGTTTTTTACGATATCGCGGATGCGCAGCGGCAGTTCCGCGTTCGGGCAACAAATGCCGCCGGGGATATTCATCTTGTTGTATTCGGTGTACGGCCGGCCATCGACAATCACGAAATCCTCGTTATTCTTTTTCATTTGTGCGAGTTCGGTCACCGTGACGCGCGGCGTGTCATACACATGCTCGACCAATTCGCCGAATAATTTGCTCGGCACGTTGACGCCTTTAAAAATCGCATAACCCGCCGCCGCCCATGCCGAATTGCCGCCGGCGAGCACCGACACATCGGTGTAGCCCATCGCCGCAAGGCGCCTCACCGCGCGTTCCGCCACGCCGTCACCATCGTCACACAACACGATGCGTGCACTCTTGCGCGGCACCAGTGGAGTGATGCCCATTTCGAGTTTACTGTAGGGCAGGGGCGTGGCGAACAGCATATGTCCTTCGCCGAACTGGCCATCTTCGCGTATATCGAGCAGCGCGAGTTCACCGCCGTCGTGCAGCATATTTTTGAGATCGCGGGGCGCTAGCAGGCGAGCGTTCATGGGATTATCCAGGATTAATACGGTGCGAGAATTATAACGCCGTCCTATACTGTGAATTCCAACCTTCTCGACAAGATTTTCGATGAGCGATGTTTGCGTGCTGGGCGCGGGGATTATCGGCGTGACCACCGCGTACTACCTGAGCGAGGCCGGGCATCGTGTTACCGTGGTTGAGCGCAACGAGCATGCCGGCCTGGAAACGAGCTACGCCAATGGCGGGCAGCTTTCCTATAGTTACGTCGCACCTCTCGCAGGCCCCGGCGTGGTGCCGAAAATTCCGCCGTGGTTGCTGCGCGCGGATTCGCCGCTGCGGTTTTATCCGCGGTTTGATGTCGATCAATGGCGTTGGTGCCTTGCGTTTCTGCGCGCGTGTAACCGTCCGCAGGCGGAAATTTCCACCGTTCATCTGCTGCGCTTGGCTTGCTACAGCCGGCAGTTGATACACGACATTGTCGCGCGCGAGCCGATGGCCTTTGACTATCGGCGCAATGGCAAGCTGGTTATTTTTTCCGACCGTGCGTCGTACGATGGCGCCCGGCGCACGCTCGATTTTCAGCGCGCCTTCGGCAGTGAGCAAAACGCGCTGGCTGGCGAAGACTGTCTGGCGCTGGAGCCTGCGCTCGAATCTATTCGAGCACGCATCGTCGGCGGCATCCATACGCCGTCCGAAGATGCAGGCGACTGTCACGATTTCTGTGTGGCGATGGAAAGTTTATTAAGAGCGCGCGGTGTGATGTTTCGTACCTCGGAAACGGTGCGGCATTTCAGTGTCGAAACCCATCAGGATAGGCGCGACATTCGCGCGGTTCAGACCGACAAAGACGAGTTGGCGGCAGATGCCTTTGTCATGGCGATGGGCGCGGCCAACGCCTGGCACGCCAAAGCGCTCGGTTTCTATTTGCCGATCTATCCGCTGAAAGGCTACAGCCTTACGCTGGATACTTCCGCCGCCGATGCCGCGGGTGCCCCGCGCATCAGCGTGACTGATAGTGCGTACAAAGTCGTCTACGCGCTGCTCGGCGATGAATTGCGCATCGCCGGCATGGCCGATATCGCGGGTTACAACACGACGCTTGATCCGGTGCGCGTGGGTTTGTTGATCAAACAAGCCAAAGCGGTGTTTCCGCGCGCGGGCGACTATGACGCGGATCTTAAACCGTGGTGCGGCCTGCGTCCGGCGACGCCCAAGGGCACGCCGATTGTGGGGCGCTCGCCGATTGCAAATTTATTTCTCAACGCGGGTCACGGTGCGCTCGGCTGGACGCTGTCGTGCGG
>JAYUAH010000091.1:0-2506 GCA_043741415.1 Betaproteobacteria bacterium | reverse complement strand
GGAAGTCATAAAATATTCAATAAAATCAAATATTTATGTATGCCTGTAACGTTACGATTTACGCCGCGCCTGAAACGCCTGCAATCTTTCCTGAAACTCCGGCGTATCAAACACCACTGCCATGTGCGACGAAATCATGTCGAGATGCGCGGCCAGCGTGCCGGTGAGTCCGTGATACACCGCGCGCTTCATCAGCGCCACCGCTTGCGGCGGCTGCGCCGCGATGCTGCGCGCGAGCGTCAGCGCTTCGCTGCGCACATCGGCGTCGGGCACCACGCGGCTGACCAGGCCGATACGCTCGGCTTCGGCGGCGTCGACCACGCGCCCGGTCCACAATAGTTCGAGCGCGCGCGACACGCCGATCACGCGCGGCAAAAACCAGGTGCCGCCGTCGCCGGAAATCACGCCCATGTTGATGTAGCTTTCGGCAAACGTCGACGACGCCGCGCAGAGGCGGATGTCGCACATCAGCGCCATATCGAGCCCCGCGCCGCGCGCCGTGCCGTTGATGGCGGCGATCACCGGCACGTCGAGCCGCTCCATCGTCAGCGGAATTTTCTGGATGCTGCGCCACAGGTAATTCTTGCGTTCGACGTTGCTGGCAGTAAGCATTTCGGTCATTTCATCGGCGTCACCGCCCGCGCAGAAAGCGCGCCCGGCGCCGGTGAGCACGACGGCGCGTATGCGCCGGTCGTCGGCGATTAGATCCAGCGCCTCGCGCCATTCGCCGATCATTTGGCGGTTGAAGGCGTTCAAGCGCTCGGGACGATTTAGCTCCAAAACGGCCACGCCGTCGTCAGCCACTTCCAGTTTGATGCAGTCAAAAGCCATGACCGTTCCTTAAACGTTAACTTCGTTTGCCAGCATAGCGCGCAAATCCGTCTTGCGTATTTTGCCATTGGCCGTGCGTGGCAACTCGGCGACGACTTCCAACCGCTCCGGCCAATAAACTTTGGCGATGCCGCGCCCGGCGAGAAATGCTTGCATGCCCTTCATATTCAATGTCTGCCTGTCGCGGCAAATCACAAACGCACAAGCGCGTTCGCCCAGCCGTGGGTCGGGCATCGCGACGATGGCAGCGTCCTGCACGCGCGGGTCTTCATACAGCGCGTCTTCTACATATTTCACCGGAATATTTTCGCCGCCGCGAATGATGATGTCCTTGATGCGGCCGGTGATGCGTACATAGCCCTCGGCATCGAGCGTGGCGAGATCGCCGGTGTCGAACCACTCGCCATCGAAATTTTCGCGCGTCAGCGCTTCGAGCTTGGCGTAACCGACAAACATGAAGGGGCCACGGCATTGCAGGCGGCCTTCCGTGGCGGGCGGCAGCATTTGACCGTTGTTATCGACTATGCGTACCGCCATACCCGGCTGCGCGCAGCCGTCGGTATTGAGTAACTTCTCATCGGGATCGCCCAAGCGCGTCAAGGTCACCACGCCATTTTCGGATTGCCCCCAGCCGCACTGGATGTTCACGTGCGGCAATTTCTCGCGTGCTTCACGCAGCAGCGCGCGCGGAATCGGCCCGCCGCCACAGCGGAAAATGCGGAACGACGACAGATCGCAATGCGCCAGATTTTTCGCCCGCAGCATGTCGAGCAAAAACGTCGCGCTGCCGCTGGAAACCGTGATGCGGTGCTGGGCTATCCATTCGACCATTTGCTCGGGGTTCCACACGTCTTGCAGCACCACTGTTGCACCCAACTGGATCGGCAGCCGCACGCCATTCAAAAACCCGGTCTGATGCCCGATGGTGGAGGCGATGTGGATCACATCGTTGCGCGTCAGTTGCAGGGTTGCGGCCATCGCCAGTTGCGGCGCGACGATGGTGTTGCTGGTGTGCATCACGCCTTTGGGCTCGCCGGTGGCGCCGGAGGTGAACACGATCTCGGTCACGTCGTTGGCGTCCGGGCGCTGCGCATCGTGCGCCGGAAGTTGCGCGCTGATAAAGGCATCCCACGCGATTTCCACAGCCGCGGCGGTTTGGCCCACCACCAGAATGTGCCGCAGCTTCGGTAGCTCAGGACGCAACCGCGCCGCCATCGCGCGGTAATCGTGTTCGCGAAACTGATCGGGTATCACCAGCAGGCACGCTTCCGAAATTTTAAGCATATGCGTGAGATCGCGGTCGCGGCTAACCGGTGTGATCAAACTGCTGATGACGCCGATGCGCGTGGCCGCCAGATGCAGAATCAGAAACTCTTTCCAGTTCGGTAGTTGCAGCGCCATCACATCGCCGGCGCGCAAGCCCAAGGCCAGCAGGCCTTGCACGCACCGCTCGGCAAGCACCGCGAGTTCGCGGTATGTGATGCTGCCGCGGCTATCGATGATCGCGGTTTTGTCCGGCGATGCTGCGACAGCGTCAGCCAGAAAATCCGTCAACAAACGATTCGGCCACGCACCGCTCGCGGTGTAGCGTTGTATTTGTTCGGCGGTGAGCTGCGAGTTGAATCGGGGCATGGCATGGTGTTGCGAAGACGAAGGCACACGTCCGCGTTATGAG
>JAYUAH010000090.1:0-5971 GCA_043741415.1 Betaproteobacteria bacterium | reverse complement strand
ACGTTGCCAAAAATAAGTACAGTGCAGAACTTGAGAGACATGCAGTTGTCAATGCGAACGCTCTAATCGTGGCGCTTGCACATCTAGAAAAAGGAAATGTCGAATACGCACGGGGTATGCTTTCAAATTCACTTGACGGGGATGTATGGAGAATTCAAGAATACGAAGGCGCATCTAACGAACTTGCGCATGAGCAGTACAAGTTAGATGTTTTTCGCAAGATTGTAGATTTCAAAAAGAAGTATCCATCAATCTCAACGCCCGAGACTGCGGCGATGCACAGGCAGATTGACGCTTACTTATTAGATCGAACGGCGGAGAAATCACAGGCACAGAGGTAAAAAAACAAGCGCGCACGGGGACAGGTCTTGCAACATCGTATGCAAATTTTCTCTAATAATTCGACAAGGCTTTTGCCCAGAGTCCTTTGCGAAACGGGCATTGGAGTATTGATACTTTTTTTTGTAAGCGGACTAATTCTGGTTGGTTATCCTGGGGTGGCAGCCGCTGTGTTTGCGCGTCGGATTTTGCTACTTAGTTCTGACGGCCCCGCAAATTCCTTTCCATCAAATGACTGCAGAAACTCGCAGCTTTGCTGCTCAACTGTGTGATTATCAGGTCTGGTACTGCACGTACCACAACCCAATTACAACCCCGCCAACACCTTCACATGCACCGCCACACTGCGCCCCAGTGCGCTCAGTGAATAGCCGCCTTCCAACATTGATACGATGCGACCCTCGGCGTGTTCCTGGGCAACCGCCATCAATTTTCCGGTGACCCACGCGTAGTCCGCTTCGATCAAGCGCAGCATCGCCAGATCGTCTTCACGGTGTGCATCAAAGCCTGCCGAGATGAACAGCATTTGCGGTTTGAATGTCGTCAACGCGGGCAGCCAGTGGTTTTCCACCGCCGCGCGAAACACCTTGCCGTCGCTGTATGCGGGCAGCGGCACGTTGACCATTTGTTGCGAGCGCCCTTCTGCCCCGCTATACGGATAAAACGGATGCTGGAATGTCGATACCATCAGCACGCGCGGGTCGCCGGTAAAAATGTCTTCGGTGCCGTTGCCGTGATGCACGTCAAAATCCACTATCGCCACGCGCTCCAGGCCATGATGTTCCAGCGCGTGCGTGGCGGCTACCGCGATGCTGTTGAACACGCAAAAGCCCATGGCACGACCGCGCACGGCGTGGTGCCCCGGCGGACGCACGCTGCAAAAGGCGTTTTCGGCGGCGCCGCTGATCACGCGGTCGGTGGCCAACACGCCGGCGCCTGCCGCGCGCAGTGCGGCATCGAGCGTGTGCGGGTTCATGGCCGTATCCGGATCGAGTTGCACCCAGCCCTCGCTGGGCGCAACCTGTTCGATCGCGTCCAGATACGCGGCGTCATGCACGCGCTCGAGTTGTTCGCGCGTGGCTTTGGGGGCTTCGGCATGATCGAGATGATTCATCAATCCAGAGGCGATCAACTGATCTTCAATCGCGGCCAGCCGCGCCGGACATTCGGGATGATGCGCGCCCATGTCGTGCAACATGCAATCGCGATGCGTTATAAAAAGCGTGGTCACAAGCAACTCCATGCGGGCGCGAATAGTCAGACTACGTATAATACCGCCCCACTCCCGCGCCTTTGGCGTTTACGGCATAAAATAACGTAACTGTTTGATTTTAATGAATAAAATAGATCAAGTCGCGGCGCAGGTCGGCAGCATCATTTTGGGTAAGAAACGGCAGATTCGTTTGGCGCTGGCGTGCCTGATCGCGCGTGGTCACTTGCTGATTGAGGATGTGCCCGGCGTCGGCAAAACCACTTTGGCGCACGCGCTAGCCGGCACCTTGGGCCTGGCGTTTCAACGCATCCAATTTACCAGCGATCTGTTGCCCGCGGATGTGCTCGGTGTTGCGGTGTACAACACGGATCACGGTAAATTCGCCTTTCATCCGGGGCCGATATTTTCGCAAGTGGTGCTGGCGGATGAAGTCAATCGCGCTACGCCCAAGGCACAAAGCGCGCTGCTCGAAGCGATGGAAGAACACCAGGTCACCATCGAGGGCGAAACGCGGCGCCTGCCGGAACCGTTTTTTGTGATTGCCACGCAAAACCCGTCGCATCAGATCGGCACTTTTCCGCTGCCGGAATCGCAGCTTGACCGCTTTTTGATGCGCATCGAATTGGGTTATCCCGATGCCGAGGCCGAACGCGCGTTGTTGCGCGGAGAAGACCGGCGCGATTTGCTGGAGCAACTCAAACCGTGCATGGAGCCGATCGAACTGCTCGCCTTGCAGCGTGATGCGCGTGAGGTGCATACCTCCGACGCGCTGCTTGATTATATCCAGGCGCTGGTCAATCACACACGCCGCAGTGCGGGCTTTGCCGGCGGCTTGTCGCCGCGCGCCGCACTCGCGCTGGTGCACGCATCGCGCGCATGGGCGCTGCTCGATGCGCGCAAACACGCGGTGCCGGAAGACGTGCAGGCCATCTTGCCCGGCGTGGTGAGCCACCGTTTGCAGGTCGCGGGCGCATCCACCGCCGGCGGCACTAACATTGCCACGCGCTTGCTGCAAAGCGTGGCGATCCCTTGACCCGGCGTTATTGAATCGGCACGATGAAGTTTCTATACCCGTTCGGGCTGAGCTCGTCGAAGCCGCTCTCCTGTTGAATGCCCTTCGACAGGCTCAGGGCGAACGGATTTCAATTTTCATCTTGCCGGATCAATAGTAACGAATGTCCGCGACCGCTACACTCAAATCGCGTTTCACCGACTGGATATTCCAGCCACGCGGGCCTGAATCTGGCGCGGTGGTGCTGGTGCAGCGGCGCGTGTTCATCTTGCCCACGCAGCACGGCATGGTGTTCGCGGTCGTGTTGGTGATGATGCTGCTCGGCGCCATCAACTACACGCTGAGTCTGGGCTTCGTGCTGACTTTTCTGCTGGTGGCGTTGGCGTTTAATGCCATGCTGTATACCTTTCGCAATCTGGCGCGCCTGAGTGTCACAGCGGGACGGACGCAGCCGGTGTTCGCCGGCGAGGCCGCGCAATTCAGTTTGAATCTGACCAACAGTGGCGACCATCCCCGCTACGCTATCGGTCTGGCACGCGAGCGCCGTGCGCGAGGCAACAGCGACGATAGCGACAATAGCGACTACGCGGATGTGCCCGCAGGCGCCACCGCGCAACTCAACATCAGCATTCCCAGCGAGCGGCGCGGCCGCTTGTATCCGGGGCGCTTGACGGTGTTTACGCGTTATCCACTGGGGCTCTATTACGCCTGGAGTTATGTGCATCCCGATGTGAGTTGCATCGTGTATCCGCGCCCTGCTCCCGTTGGACTACCCTTGCCATCCGCAGAATCCGCAACCGGCAGCGGCCTCAGCCGCGGCACGGGAGAGGACGATTTCGCCGGGCTGCGCGCTTATCGTCCGGGCGACCCGCCGCGGCATATCGCGTGGAAAGCTGCCGCGCGCGGACAAGGCTTGCTCACCAAACAATTCAGCGGCGAGGCAGCGCGCGAAGTGTGCCTCGCGTGGGCGCAACTGCCGCCGCGCATGGACATCGAGGAAAAACTCTCGTGTCTCACGCGCTGGGTGCTCGACGCGCACGCGCAAAACCTCTCGTATGGCCTGCGCTTGCCGGGCATGGAATTGCCGATGAGCAGCGGCGAAGCGCAGCGCGTACGTTGCCTCGAAGCGCTGGCGCTATTTGAACTACGAGAACCGCAATCATGACAGCGCCGGCCATTAGTCTGCGCAGCACGGCGTGGATTGCACTGGCGATGGCTTTGGTGGCCGCGCCCCATGCGGAACGGCTGCCGCTGTGGCTGACGGGGCTTGCTGCGGCGATGTGCCTGTGGCGTTTGTATCTCGCGCGCACACGGCTCGCGCTTCCGCCGCGCTGGTTGTTGATTTTTATCGTGGCTGCGGGGGCGGCTGCGATTTTGCTGGAATATCGCACGCTGTTCGGACGCGATGCCGGCGTGGCGCTACTGGTGCTGATGATGTCGTTGAAGCTGATGGAAACGCGCACGCAGCGTGACGGCATGGTGCTCGCGTTCATCGGTTATTTTTTGGTGATTACTAATTTCTTTTACTCGCAGTCGATGCCGACGGCGCTGTATTTGCTGGTGTGCGTGTGGATGATTACCGCCGCCATGATCGGCTTGCAATACGCGCGCGAGCCCAAAGACTATCGCGCACAGTGGCGTACTCAGTTGCGTACCTCGGCAGTGATGCTGGCGCAGTCGGTGCCGCTGATGGCGGTGTTTTTTCTGCTGTTTCCGCGCGTCGAAGGTCCGCTGTGGGGCATGCCCTCCGATGCCTTTACCGGCGTGACCGGGCTCTCCGATAGCATGAGTCCGGGGTCGATGAACAAGCTGGTGTTTTCCGACGCGGTGGCATTGCGTGCGACGTTCACCGCTCGCCTGCCGTCGCCTAACCAGTTGTATTGGCGCGGCCCGGTGCTGCTGGATTTTGACGGCCGCACGTGGGCCAGCACCCCGCGCCTCGTGCGCAATGTGCTGGAACTGGATCGGCGCGACAACCCGGTGCGTTACACGGTCACCGTGGAGCCGCACAATCGCCGTTGGCTGTTTGCACTCGACATGCCGGGACTGCTGCCGCCGCGCACCGGCATTAACGCGGATTATCAACTGTTGGCGCAAAACGCGGTGACCACCCGCGTGCGCTACGAGATCGAATCGTATCTCGATTACGGCATCGGCGCCGATGCCAATCCCGGCCGGCGCATGCTTGCACTGCCGGCGGGCTTTAACCCGCGCACGAGTGAACTCGGCCTACAGTTGCGCACGCAACACGCAAGCAACGAAGCCATTCTGAATGCCGCGCTGACAATGTTGCGCGAACAAAAGTTTATTTATACGCTGGAGCCGCCGCTGCTCGGTACGCACGCGGTGGACGAATTTTTGTTCAAGACCAAAAGCGGCTTTTGCGAACATTTTGCCTCGGCGTTCGTGGTGTTGATGCGCGCGGCGGGCGTGCCGGCACGCGTGGTCACCGGTTATCTCGGCGGCGAATACAACACGCTGGGCAATTACCTGATCGTGCGCCAATCGGATGCGCATGCGTGGACGGAAGTGTGGCTGCAAGGCCGCGGCTGGGTGCGTGTTGATCCCACCAACGCAGTGTCGCCGGCGCGCGCCGAGGGCGGACTTGCCGCTGCGCTGCCCGAGGGCGTGAACCTGCCGCGCGGTGCGTTTGGTACGCTGGGCGGCAACGCGCTGCTGCATCAATTGGCGTTGACCCTCGATTCAGTCGCCAACGCGTGGAACCAAACCATACTCGGCTACAACCTGGAAATGCAGCGCGCGCTGTTGTTTCGCGCCGGATTTGATGACACCACCTGGCGCACGCTGGCGATACTGCTGATCGTCGCCGCCACTGTGGTGACCTTGCTGCTGGCGCTATTCACTTTGCGCAATCGTTCGCAGGTGCGCGATTCGGCATTAGCGGCCTACCGTACGTTTTGCAACAAGACTGCGCGCGCCGGCATTGCGCGGCGCGACGATGAAGGCCCAATGGATTACGCCACGCGCATTACCGGCCAGCGGCCTGATCTTGCGGTCGCGGCCGACGCCATAACGCGCCTTTACGTGACTTTGCGCTACGACAATAATTTCAATAAAATCAAATACTTACATGAATTTCGCCAGCGCGTTAAACAATTCAGTGGATGAGCGTGGAAGGCTTTACAATCGTAGCCGTTAGTGATTTTATTGTTGCTCAAAAAATAACTGGAGCCCTGCATGTCCAACAACATCGAATCCGTTTTGGTCGAAAGCCGCGTGTTCGCACCGAGCGCCGACTTTGTCAAACAAGCCAACATTTCCGGCATGGACGCGTATCGCAAACTGTATGCGGAAGCGGAGAAGGATTTTGAGGGGTTCTGGGCCAGGCAAGCACGTGCCGAACTGCTGTGGCACAAACCGTTCACCCAAACCTTGGACGAATCGAA
>JAYUAH010000089.1:0-2508 GCA_043741415.1 Betaproteobacteria bacterium | reverse complement strand
GATGTACGATAGGCGGGGTATCCGTCGGACATGTGATGAAAACGATCTGGCCGTTCTACGGCGCACTGATTGCGGCGTTGATGATCGTGACCTACGTCCCCGCCTTTTCCATGTGGCTACCCGGCCTTGTGATGGCGAAATAATCTGAGGAATCGTTGATGAAAACTACGCCCGTTACCCCCGACGATCTGGCTGCGTCTGTCCTCGCTGTGCCTCCCATGGCGCGGCACCCGGACTTCTCGCTCAACATCTCCGCGAACAAAGCGATGATCCGCCATCTCGAAGCGGGTGGCGTGCGCACCCTCATGTACGGCGGCAACGCCAACTTCTACAACATCGGCGTTCGCGACTATCACAAGGTCCTCGAAATGCTCGAGAACCTGGCGGGTGAGGATAGCTGGGTCATCCCCTCCATCGGGCCAGATTTCGGCAAGGCGATTGACCAGGTTGATTTGCTGCGCAGCCGCGCGTTTCCGACGGCCATGATTTTGCCTTTGCCGTTTCCATCGACCGACGAAGGCTTGGCGATTGGTATCCTGCGGCTGTCAAAGTTCTACAAAAAACCGCTGATCGTTTACATCAAATCGGACAATTATCTGGAGCCGAAGACGGTGGCCAAGCTGGTTGCCGACGGCGTCGTTGCCGCCGTGAAATACGGTACGGTACGCGACGATCCGTCCAACGATCCGTATCTGAAAGAGCTCACGCAACAGGTTGAACCAAAGATGATTTTGAGCGGCATCGGCGAAACACCAGCCATCATTCACCTGCGCGATTTCGGGTTGCAGGGCTTTACTTCCGGCTCCGTCTGCATCGCGCCGCGCGGTTCGATGCAAATACTCAAGCTGATCAAAGCCGGACACTACGACGAAGCTGCGAAGATTCGCGAAGCCTACATGCCGATGGAAGATTGCCGTGACCGCATTAGCCCGATTCGCACGCTGCACGAGGCGGTAACGCTCGCTGGCATTGCCGACATGGGCCCGATGTTGCCGATGCTCACCAATATCGGCGCAGAGCACCACGAACGCGTCGGCGCCGCAGCGAAAGCGCTTCTAGCTTTCGACCAGACGCTGGCTTAAGTCCCGGAGTTCGGCTGCGGCTCTGCCGCGACATCGCCTGCGTGCGCCTCGTTCGGGCACAACAAGGCCGTCCTTATGTCGCCAGCTTTGAATCGGCATGGGGGACAGTCCATCGACTGCGCCCCTGCCTCACCATCCGGCGTGCGGGTCCGCACCGGGCGGTTCGAGAGTTTGAGGTCAACACAGTCTTGGCAAGCTCAAGGCATCAAAGTATCCGATGGTCAGCACGGCGCTTAATGACCCGGCACTGTTTGCGCCACCAGCGACGGCTATTGGCCGCCACCTTGCGCGCTACAAGTTGGACGCCGATCACACATTTGACACCGTGGAGCGCTGATGTCAAGCAAGCGCTCGCTCGCTGGAGCCGTAGCTCCTCAGCTCATTTTGATGCGTCACGCCAACGCCCTCATCCCCAGCCTTTCTCCCCGCGGGAGAAAAAAAGGGGGGAGGGAGCATCGTACTCACGGCGCATTTTTACGCGCGCCGGGCGCTGCGCAGTCAAGCCTGCGCCCACCCAACTTTGGTGGGCGCGTACTGCGTTTTGCGGCGCGCCTAAACCCTGCGCCGCAGCGCGACCGCCGCGCCGCTTGCCGCCATCAGCGCCAGAACAAACAGCCACCATCCGCCCAGCGTAGGCACGGGCAACTCAGGCACCGCCACCGGCACAACAGGATCGATGATTTCGCCATTAAGCACGCCGTCGTCGTCGCCCACTTGCCCGTCGGTCACGTCAAAGCTCACGGTGTTGCCTGACACGGATGCGTTGCTTAAACCGAAGAAGCTGCTAGTGGTCGCCGTCAACGTGGCTTTGCCGTATTTGTAGACGGTCATGCCCGCCAAGCTCGGCCAGGTGACCGATACCCGTGCGGTCACGCCGGACGCACAGTTGATGAGCTTGAAGCGGAACATACCCTGCGGCTGCGTGGCACCGGTCGCCGGGTAGGGCGCGCTGCTCGCGATAAATCCGGTCGCCGTCATATCGAAGCCACAGGTTGCGCCGCCATTGGCAGTGGTGAAACTGGCGCTGCCAGGTCCGGCGGGCACCCCCGCGGCGGGCACTGTGGTGCCAACGATGGCGGCCGCCCCGAAGCTCGCGTTGCCCAAGCCGATTTTCGGTGCGCTGCAACTTGCATTCGCCCCGCCGCCCGCGCCCGCGCAGGTCCAGGTGAATGCGGTGGTACCTGTGGTTACCGTGGTTGGCGTGCCCGCGGCGCATAGGGCGGTGGGCGCGGCAATACTGGGCACGCCGTTGCCGGCGCCACAGGTGGCGACCGTGACCACCTCGAAGGTGGCCGTTGCCGTGCAATTTGCGCTGACGGTGCCCGTCGTGTAGCTGTTCACCCCCGCACCCGTGGCGGTGCCGCTACAGCCAGAAATGGCGAGCGTGCGATAGCCGCTGGCCGGGGTGGCGGTGCAGGTGGCGGTG
>JAYUAH010000088.1:0-2510 GCA_043741415.1 Betaproteobacteria bacterium | reverse complement strand
TCGCACATGCCGACGCAATACACACGGTGCCAGTCACCGGATGGGCTTTGTGGCAACTGTCGGGCACGAAGAAGCGCGAGGTGATGGCGCCGCCCGTCTGTGGCGAGCGCGGCGGCGCGAGCAGCGCGATTTTAGGCACCACGGATTTGGATACGTCGCCCATGCCCATCATCACGCCGGCTTTGATGCGGATCGCTTCCATGCGCTTGAACAAGGCTTTGTCGGCGTCGAGTTCGTTAGCGCTTTCGTAACCGGTTTTACCGAAGGCATCGGCGCGCATCAAAATCACCGGCATCGCCACATCCACGCAGCTCACTTCAACGCCGTCAATCACATCCAGCGGTTTGCCGGTCGGCAGCAGTTTTTTGGTGACCGAGCCGATCGCGGTAGTGAAGTTGATGCCCACCGGTGCCGCGGTGCCGGGCACGCCGTCGATGGCGATGGTGCCTTCGTAGTTGACCTCGCCGCCCGGCGTTTGCACGATGGCTTCGACCATGGATTGCGTGTTGACGTTGAAAATACGCACCGGTGTTTCGCCGTTTTTCGCGGCGATGATGCCCGCGTCAATCGCAAAGGGGCCGACGGCCACCAGCATATTGCCGCAATTGGGTTTGGTGTCGACGCGCTTGTCGTTGATCTCGACTTGCGCGAATAAATAATCCACATCCACATTGGGCCTTTGTGAGCGGCTGACCATCGCCACTTTGCTGGTCACCGTATGCGAGCCGCCGATGCCGTCCACTTGAATTTCGTGCGGCGAGCCCATCACCGACAGCAGCACTGCATCGCGCGTGGCGGTGTCGGCGGGCAGATCGGACAAATGAAAAAACGGTCCGCGCGAGGTGCCGCCGCGCATAATGACGCAGGGAATTTTGGTTTGCATGGCAGTAGCTCCGGGCGCGATTCAGGTCAATAACGTGCGCGGATTATAGCGCTGCTGCTGGGCACCTGTGGCACACCGGTGTGTGCGACAATTTGCTTGTGTGCCCCTTAAAAAAATCGAGTTGAACGCTATGAAAATTCAGGTTCGTGCTGCAGCCGCAGTAACGCTGGCGCCGCTGTGCGTGTCGTTATGCGCGGCGCAAACGGCCATGGAGGCAGCCTATCCCAACCGCCCCATACGTTTTGTGGTGCCCTTTGCCGCGGGCGGCCCGAGTGATGTGATGGCGCGTACGCTCGCACAAAAAATGTTTCAGCAATGGGGGCAGGCGGTGGTGGTGGATAACCGCACCGGGGCTGCGGGTCGCATCGGCGCCGATCTCGTGGCAAAGAGCGCGGCGGACGGCTACACCTTGATACTGGCGCAAATCGGCGACACCATCAGCATGAGCCTGTATGCGGATTTGCCGTATCACTTCGAAAAAGATTTCGCGCCGATCACCCTCGCGGGTGTGACCTCGTTCATCCTGGTGACGCATCCGTCGCTGCCGGTTAAAAACGTGCAGGAGCTGGTGGCGTTAGCGAAGGCCAAGCCCGGTGCATTGAGTTTTGGCTCGAGTGGCGCAGGCTCCGCGTCGCATCTGGCGGGCGAACTGCTGAAGATCATGGCGGGCATCAACGTGGTGCACGTGCCGTACAAAGGGCAGGCGCCGGCCACCACCGATCTGCTCGGCGGGCAGATTAATTTCATGTTTAATAATCCGATCACTGCGCTGCCGCACATCAACGCCGGCCGCATGCGTGCGCTGGCGGTGAGCACCGCCCAGCGCGTGGCCAACGTGCCCGACGTGCCGACAGTGGCCGAGAGCGGATTGCCCGGTTTTGAAGTCGGTTTCTGGCTGGGCGCGCTGGCACCCGCGCGTACGCCGCGAGCCATTATCGACAAACTCAATGCGCAAATGAAACGCACGCTGCGCGTGCCCGATGTGATGGAGCGCCTTAGCACCATGGGCGTTGAACCGATCGGCAACACGCCGCAAGAATTCGCGCGCATCATCAAAGCGGACATCGCGAAGTGGGCGAAGGTGGTGAAGGATGCAGGCGTTAAGGCGGATTGATGCGCTACTGCGTAGAAATATCGTAAGTATTTGATTTTAAACAATAATTTTATGAGCATCGCTATCTTGCTAAGCGCATTGACGAGACGTCGTGCAGTCGTCTGGCGCAGGCTCTGCGTGTGCGCGCTGGTTGCGCTGGCAGGCACTGCAGTGGCCGCACAGGGTGCTACCGCCGACGAATGCCAACAGCATTTCGCGAACGACGTCGCGGCACAACAGCTTTGCTTGAGTCGTGTGCTGGAAGCGCCCTCTGGCGACACGCCGCCAGCGTCCCCGGTGGTGGCGCCGCTGACGCACCTGCAAGTGATGTTCGGTTTTTACGACCGCAGGTTTTCCGGCTTCAATGGCGGGCAAGAGCACACGGGCGTCGACTATGCGGCGGCTGCCGGCGCTGTGGTGCGTGCAATTTGCGACGGCACCGTGGTGTCCACGACGACAAGCCGTGCCGATATCGTGTCCGCGGTGCTGGTGGTGGCACATCGCTGTGCGCAGCCCCTGGGCACGGTCTACGGT
>JAYUAH010000087.1:0-2513 GCA_043741415.1 Betaproteobacteria bacterium | reverse complement strand
CGGCCAACGATTTGATCGAGGCGGTGCTCGACGCAACTGTGTCGTCGGGCGAAGAAACCATCTTCGGCAACTTTCTCGAAAAAATCGCGATCTTCGTGTGTGAGAAGGCATACGGGGGCAAGAAATCCTCCACTGTCGGCCTTGACCTCGAATTTCAGCACGCCAAACGCTACTACATTGTAACCATCAAGTCGGGGCCAAGCTGGGGCAATTCGGATCAGATCAAGAAGATGCAATCCAATTTCACAAAAGCGAAAAAGACATTGCGTACGTCGGGCGGCATAGGAAAGGCCGAAGTCATCGCGATCGAAGGGTGTTGCTACGGCAAAGACGACGCACCGGAAAAAGGCGACTACCAAAAGCTATGCGGTCAGCGATTCTGGAAGCTGATGTCCGGGCGCGATAATTTATATCGTGAGTTGATAGAGCCGCTCGGCACCCTCGCACAGAAGCGAAACGAGGAACTGGTAAACGTGCGGGCACAAAAGCTCAATCTCTTCACCGCAGCATTTCTTGCCAAGTTTTGCGATGAAGGTCTGATTAACTGGGACAAACTGATTCAATACAATTCCGGGGCAAAGCTTTAGCGGTTACAGCTTCAACGCTGTCCAAATCTCATCCACCCGCCGCTTAACCGCTTCATCCATAGCAATCGGCGTACCCCACTGCCGATCTGTCTCCGCAGGCCATTTGTTGGTGGCATCGATGCCCATCTTGGAGCCCAGTCCCGCCACGGGGCTCGCAAAATCCAGGTAATCAATCGGCGTCGAGTCGGCAATCAAAGTATCGCGCCGCGGATCGACGCGGGTGGTGAGCGCCCAGATCACTTCTTTCCAGTCGCGCACGTTGATGTCGTCGTCGGTGACGATGATGAACTTGGTGTACATGAACTGGCGCAAAAAACTCCAGATACCAAACATCACGCGCTTGGCGTGGCCGGCGTACTGCTTTTTCATACTCACGCAAGCGATGCGGTACGAGCAGCCTTCGGGCGGCAGATGAAAATCGACGATTTCCGGGAATTGTTTTTTCAATAGCGGCACGAACACTTCGTTCAGCGCCACGCCGAGCATCGCCGGTTCGTCGGGCGGCTTGCCGGTGTAGGTGCTGTGATAAATGGCGTTGCGCCGCTGCGTGATGCGCTCAATCGTAAACACCGGAAATTTTTCCTGCTCGTTGTAGTAGCCGGTGTGGTCGCCGTAGGGGCCTTCGAGCGCGGTTTCACCGGGATAGATGAATCCCTCAAGCACGATTTCTGACGTCGCCGGCACCTGCAAATCGTGCGTCATGCATTTCACAATTTCGGTTTTTTCGCCACGCAGCAGGCCGGCGAACTGGTATTCGCTAAGACTGTCCGGCACCGGCGTCACCGCACCCAGCACCGTCGCCGGGTCAGCGCCCAGCGCCACCGCAATCGGATATGGTTCGCGCGGATGCGCCAAGGTGTGATCGCGAAAATCCAGCGCACCGCCGCGATGCGCAAGCCAGCGCATGATGACTTTGTTCTTGCCGATGACCTGCTGGCGATAAATGCCGAGATTCTGCCGCGTCTTGTGCGGCCCGCGCGTGACGGTAAGCGCCCAGGTAATCAGCGGCGCGACGTCGCCGGGCCAGCAGGTTTGGATCGGCAACCTGGCAAGATCAACCTCGCCGCCCTGCCACACGATTTCCTGACACGGCGCGCTGCTCACCACACGCGGCTGCATGGTGATGATTTGCTTGAGCAGCGGCAGCTTGTCCCACGCATCGCGCAGGCCTTTCGGCGGCTCTGGTTCTTTCAGATACGCCAGCGTTTCGCCGATTTCGCGCAGGCGCGCGAGTGGTTCTTCGTCGGCCGACGCACCCATCGCCAGCGCCACGCGCTTCACCGTGCCGAACAAATTGCCCAGCACCGGCATGGTGTGGCCTGCTGTTTGACCTTTTGGTTTTTCAAACAACAACGCCGGCCCGCCGGCTTTCAACACGCGGTCGCAAATCTCCGTCATCTCCAGCCGCGGATCGACTTCGACCGCAATACGCTTGAGTTCGCCTAGCGCTTCGAGGCGCGCGATGAAATCACGCAAATCTTTGAATTTATTCAAAATGTAAGTTCGTTTTGGCCACAGCGGACACAGAGATCACAGTGAAAGCAGAGGAACTCTCTGTGTCCTCTGTGGCAACCGTCTTTGATCTTTCACTGCGATCGTTTACTCCGGCTGAATGCCGGCATCCTTAATCGCCTTGGCCCATTTGATGGTCTCAACGCGCGTGCGCTCGGCGAGTTGCGCGGGCGTGTGCGGGCTGGTTTCCACGCCGAATGTAATCAGGCGGTCTTTCACGTCCTTGCTGTTGGCGGCTTGATTGAGCACGCTGTTGAGCCGATCAATGATCGCTTGCGGTGTGTTACGCGGCGCGTAGACGGCGAACCACGCGATCAGTTCGTAGCCTTTCAAGCCGCCGGCTTCTTCAACCGTCGGCAGATCGATCAACGGCGTGCGTTTGAGTGAGGTGACGGCAAGGCCGCGTATTTTGCC
>JAYUAH010000086.1:0-2515 GCA_043741415.1 Betaproteobacteria bacterium | reverse complement strand
TATAAAAAATAATTTCCTGAAAGTCTATCCGATTTCCGGCGACTGCACCACGGTGCGGCGGGCGTCGTTTTAGACCGCTCGCATGCAGGTCAACCCAAAGATGCGGAACTGAACGCCGCTGATAGCGGCTAAAGTAAACGTTGCTATTCGTACTATTCGTAGCGTCGCAACAAAATCATCGGACACATGGCGGCTTTTATCTGGCGCGGGTAACGCAGCGCCTCATTTGAATTCACGTATAATCGCGCTCCACTTGTTGCCGGGCCGCGACTGTCGCGGGGCTGCAACCGCTACCGGCTTAATCCTCATTGATGACGACGTTTACCTGGATACTCGCTGCCACGTTCGCCGGCGGCATCCTTTCCGTGCTGGCCGCGTGGCTGATTGCCTCACGCGCGAGTGCTGCGCAGGTGCCGATACTCATCAGCTACGCGGTGGGCGCCTTGTTGGGCGCGGTGTTTATCGAGCTGCTGCCGGCCGCGTTTATTCGTTCCGATAATCTGCACGTCACGGCGGCGACCATACTCGGCGGCTTGCTGCTGTTTTTCATACTCGAAAAACTGGTGCTGTGGCGGCACTGCCACATCGAAGACTGCGAAGCGCACGATCCGCACGAGACGCACGGCGGCCACGCAGCCCCCGCCCCTGTCGCCGCGCATCACCATGACCAGGGCCGCAGCGGCATGATGATTCTGATCGGCGACACCTTTCATAATTTCGTCGACGGCGTGTTGATTGCGGCGGCGTTTCTGGCCGACACGCAATTGGGCATTGTCACGGCGGTGGCGATTATTGCGCACGAGGTGCCGCAGGAAGTCGGCGACTTCCTGATTCTGCTGCATTCCGGCTATACCAAAAAATATGCGTTCCTGCTCAATCTATTGTCTAGCGTGGCGATGGTTGTCGGCGGGGTGCTCGCCTACTTTGCCCTGCAAACCATGCAGCAATGGGTCAATATGCTGATCAGTCTCGCCACCGCCAGCATGTTGTATGTGGCCGTGGCCGATTTGATACCGGGCCTGCATCGGCGTCCGGAAATTCGCGCCACCATTCAGCAAGTGACGCTGATTGCGCTCGGCATCGCAACCATCTGGCTGGTGGGCGAACTCGCGCACGGGCATTAATCACAGTGCAAAAAAGCCGCTGTAGAATGGGCTTCTTCAAATCCGGTGTATCCGATGTCCGATTCTGATCCAAATCCAAATCCAAATACCGCAGCGGTGTGGCAGGCGCTGATCGATACCACCGCCGACATCCAACGCCATCTGCTGGCAGCCGTCACGCAGCCTTTCAAGCAGGGCGCAGGGCCCATCGACGCCAGCGCGGCGCTGCAACAGCTTGCCGACGACTATGTGCGCGACCCCGCACGCTGGCAGCACTTGCAGCAAGCTTGGTACCAGGAGCAACTGGCGCTGTGGACTAGCGCCACGTCGGGCGCACCACCTCAGCCCGAAACCGCTGCGCCCGACCGCCGTTTTCGCGCGCCTGAATGGCGCGAGCCCTATTTTCAGTGGCTCTCGCAATCGTATCTGGCCACTGCGCGCTGGCTCACCACGCTCGCCGACGATGCAAAACTCGATGCGGCGGCCAAACGTAAAACCGCGTTCCTGATCCGCCAGTGGGTGGATGCCGCCTCCCCCGCCAACTATGCGTGGAGCAATCCCGAAGCACTCAAACTTGCCGCTGAAACCAAAGGCGCGAGCCTGGCGCAAGGCCTGCAAAACCTGCGCGCTGATTTGCCGAAGGGCATGGTGTCGATGGTCGGCGAGCACGCGTTCGAAGTCGGTCGCGATCTGGGCATTTCACCCGGTGCGGTGGTTTACGAAAACCCGCTGCTGCAGTTGATTCAGTATCGCCCGACGACCGACACGGTTTACCAGCGGCCCTTGCTGATGGTGCCGCCGTGCATTAACAAGTTTTACATCCTCGATTTGCAGCCGGATAATTCGCTGGTGCGCTACGCCGTCGAGCAGGGTCATACGGTGTTCATGGTGTCGTGGCGCAATGTGCCGCCCGAGATGGGCACGGTGAGCTGGGATGATTACGTCGAGCAAGGCATCATCGCCGCCATCGATGCCACGCGCAAAATTTGCGGCGTAAAAAAAATCAATGCGCTGGGTTTTTGTGTGGGCGGCACGCTGCTCGCCACCGCGTTGGCGGTGCTGCGGGCGAAGCGCAAGAACCCCGTCGCGGCCCTCACGCTGCTGGCGACCATGCTCGATTTTTGCGATACCGGTGAACTGTCGGTGTTTATCGATCATGCCTATGTCGAACGCCGCGAAAAAGAATTCGCCTACGGCGGCGTGCTGCAGGGGCGCGAACTGGCAGCCACCTTCGCCAGTCTGCGCGCGAATGATTTGATCTGGAATTATGTGGTCAATAATTATCTCAAGGGCAAAACGCCGGAGCCTTTCGATTTGCTCTACTGGAACTGCGACAGCACCAATCTGCCCGGCAGCATGTATGCATACTACATACGCAATACGTATCTCGAAAACAATCTCAAAGTGCCCGG
>JAYUAH010000085.1:0-5997 GCA_043741415.1 Betaproteobacteria bacterium | reverse complement strand
ATAATAGGAAAACTTGCTTACAGAAACCTGAACCGTATCACTATGTAGAACCTTGCGCCCCAGGCGGTTTGGACGCACATCCATAAAATTTTTAATTTTGTTTAAAAACAAATACTTACTATAATTTTATAGCATTTGGCATATCACCGCAAGTTGTGCTGTTCGGCAGGAGGATAGAACATGAGAATTCTAATTAGCGAAGACGATCCGCCGCTGTCCGAGGCGCTGCGCTTCACGCTGACCCAATCGGGTTATGTCGTTGATCACGTCGATAACGGCTTGGCTGCCGACGAAGCGTTAAAGAGCGACGGCTTCGGTTTGCTGATTCTCGATCTGGGTTTGCCCAAACTCGACGGATTCGAAGTGCTGCGCCGGCTGCGCAAACGCAACACGACGTTACCGGTATTAATTTTGTCGGGGCGCGAACGGCCCGAGGACAAGGTGACGGGGCTCGACCTCGGCGCGGACGATTACCTGGTCAAGCCCTTCAGTCTGAGTGAGTTGCAGGCGCGCGTGCGCGCACTATTGCGACGGGGCGCGGGAACGGCTGCGCCTATACTTCATTACGGCAATCTGAGCTTCGACAGTGTAGAGCGCATGGCCAGCGTGGGCGGTAGTCCACTGCCATTGTCGTTACACGAAGCAGGCGTGCTGGAAATTCTGCTGCGGCGTTTCGGTCGCGTGGTGAGCAAGGAGCAACTGGTCGAGCAACTCTACAGTTACGACCGGGAAGTCAGCCACAACGCCATCGAAGTTTATATCCACCGGGTGCGCAAGAAACTCGCGAACTCCGGTGTTGAAGTGCGTACGCACTACGGGCGCGGCTACATGATTGATCACGTCCAAGGCTAAGCGTCATGTTCTAATCCTGCAACAGCCGCGACACCGTATCCAGAAAATCGCGCGTTGCAAACGGCTTGCGCATATGTGCGTCGGCGCCGAGTTGCAGGCTTTTGTCGATGTCAGACTCGCCGCCGCGCGCGCTCAACATCAACACCTTGGTATTTTTAAGCGATGCCGTTGCGCGCACGCGCCGGCATAATTCGAAACCATCCAATGCCGGCAGCATTACATCGAGCACCACGAGATTGAGTGGCTCGGCTTGTAGCATGCTCCAGGCCTGCAGGCCGTCGCTGGCGGTGAATACGCTGTGCCCGGCGTTTTGCAGCAGGAATTCGAGCGACAATAAAATATTCGGATCGTCTTCGACCACCAGGATGCGCGCGCCCAAGGCTGCCGGGTCTCAGGCAGCGAGCCGTGGCTCGGTGTTTACCTGGGCACTTAGCAACGGCAAGGTAAACGAAAACGTTGTGCCCGCACCCGGCAAACTGACCACCCACAAATGTCCGCCGCAGTGTTCGACAATTTGGCGTGAAATGGCCAATCCCAATCCGCTGCCCATGGGTTTTTGCGTCAGCGTATCGCCGGCTTGCCGGAACTTGTCGAAGATCACGGCCTGATCCTGCACGCTGATGCCCACACCGTTGTCGCCGACGTCCACGCGCAGCGCGTCCGCGTTTTGCGTCAGCGTGACCTGGACACGGCCATGTCCAGGTGTGCAGAATTTGGCCGCATTGGATAGGAGGTTGAACAGGACTTGCATCACGCGGTCACGGTCCGCCACGATCTGCGGCACGGCCGCGGGCAATTGGGTTTCGACGCGCACCTGGTTGTCGTGGAACACCTGGCTCATGGCGCTGATCGATTCTTCAATCGCCTCGCGCATGTCGAACTGATTGGCCTGCCACAGGGTATTGCCGGACTCCAGTTTCGCCAGATCAAGCACCTGATTAATCAGGCGTGTCAGCCGCTCGGATTCGCGAATGATAATGCCGAGAAAATTTTCGCGCTGGGCATGCGCGAGCTGCGGGTTGTCGCGCAGTATTTCGGAGAATGCGCGGATGGAGGTGAGCGGCGTGCGCAGTTCATGCGTGACGGTCGAAATAAAATCGTCTTTCAGACGGTCAAGTTCCTGCAGCCTGAGATTGGCGCGCCGCAGATCGTTGGTGGCTGCTTCGAGTTCGCGCGATTGCTGTTCGAGACGCCGGCTGTTGGCGAGCACCTGCGAGGCCTCATCGATAATATGCATGACTTCGCCGATACCCAGCGGTTCTTCGTCGACCACGGAAGCGATCATCACCCGCGCACTGGCACCGCCGATGGCACCCGCCAGCAGCGACTCGGTGTGATGCACGGTGTCGGCATCGGCAGGCACCGCTTCGAGCGTGCGCACGCCACGCTGCAGCGCATATTCGGTGAGCGCCTCGCGCGCGCGCGCCGGGCCCAGGAAGCGTCCCAGCAAGGCATGTAACTCGTTGACCGACGCGCTGCCGCGCCAAAGCCGTGAGCTCGTTGCCGGCGTGTGTCGATCGGTGTCGACAAACAAGGCGGCTTGTCCGTGTTCAGAAGCGTCCGCGCGATGCAACAGCGAAATAGTCACGTAAAGACCCAGGTTGGCGAACAGGCTCCAAAACAGGCAATGCGAAATTTCATCGAGTCCTTGCAGTCCGAACAGTTGTTGCGGCTTGAGCAAATCAATACCGAACATGCCTTGCGACAAAAACGTACTCGGCAGCCAGCCGGATTTTGCGAATGAGGGCAACAGCAGCGTGTAAATCCAGATGGCGAAGCCGGCGCTGAGTCCCGCGATGGCGCCGAGCCGGTTGCCGCCTTTCCAGAACATGCCGCCGATCATGGCCGGGGCGAATTGGGCCACCGCCGAGAATGAAATCAAGCCGATAGACACCAGTGCATAAGCCTCGCCGGCCAGATAATAGTAACCATAACCCAGCGTCAGGATGGCGATGATCGCACCCCGGCGTATGCCGAGCAGCAGGCGCGACAAATCCTTGCGTTCGGTGAGCCGCAGCCAGCGCAAACGTAGCAACACCGGCATCACCAGATCGTTACACACCATGGTCGACAGTGCGATGGCTTCCACGATCACCATGCCGGTGGCCGCGGACAATCCGCCGATGAAGGCAAGCATGGCGATCCAGATTTGTTTTTCCGCGATCGGCAGCGTCAGCATAAACGTATCCGCGTCCACGCCGCCGGCGGGAAAACGCATCAGCCCGCCGAGTGCGATGGGCAACACAAAAACATTGATCGCGAGCAGATACAGCGGAAACAGCCAGATCGCCTTGTTCAGATGCCGTTCATCGACGTTTTCCACCACCGCCACCTGAAACTGGCGCGGCAAAAACAATATCGCCAGCATCGATAGCAAGGTCAGCGATGCCCACGTGGTGTAGTTACCGGCTTCGCCGCCGAGCGCCATCAAGGCATGCAGTTGCGGGTTGTCAGCGGCACGGCGAAAAATATCCGCAAATCCATCGTACATGCCGTACGTCACAAACAGGCCCACCGCGAGAAAGGCGATTAGCTTGACCACGGACTCAAACGCAATCGCGGCGACCAGACCTTCGTGGCGCTCGGTTGCATCCAGATGTCGCGTGCCGAACAATATCGTGAACGCAGCCAGCAGCATGGCGATGTAAAACGTGTTGTCGCCGATAAATAATTGTGCACCGATTTTTTCCGGCATGGCGACGCCGGGGTAATGCAGGATGATGGAAAAGCTGGTGGAAATCGCCTTCAGTTGCAGCGCGATGTAGGGGATGACGCCCACCACTGCGATGACGGTAACCAGGCCGCCCAGGAGTTGGCTCTTGTCATAACGCGAAGCGACGAAGTCGGCGATGGAGGTGATGCGGTTGGCTTTGCTGATGCGGATCATTTTCAGCAGCAGAAACCACCACAACGCCGCCATCAGCGTGGGCCCTAAATAAATCGACAAAAAGCCGATGCCGGAGGTTGCGGCACGACCGACGCTGCCGTAAAACGTCCACGACGTGCAGTACACCGCGAGGGATAACGCGTAGATGTACGGATTGGCAATCAGGCTGCGTCCGGCATCGGCGCGTTTGTCGCCGTAGGCTGCGATCGCGAACAGCAGCCCGACGTAGGCAAAAGAGGCGACGACGATAATGCCGCCGGTGAGCATGGGCGTGGTCCTGCGCTAGCCGCGGTCGCGGCGCTCATCGGACATCGCCACCAGCGCCATCAAGCCAATCAGGCCCGCCCAGGCACCGAACACATAGCAATAGAGCAAAGGGATACCGAACAGCGCGCCGTCGCGCGCGAACAATTGCAGCAGCGGGTAGTTAAACAGCAGGCAGCCCAGCAGAAACAACGCCGCGAGGCGCTGTCCCTTCAGGATGGATTGGCCCGTTTGCGTCATTGCGCCGGTAGCTTGAGCTGTTCGAGTATCGCCGGGTTTTCCAGGGTCGAAATATCCTGCGTGATTTCCTCGCCCTTGGCGATGGAGCGCAGCAGCCGCCGCATGATTTTACCGGAGCGCGTTTTCGGCAAATTGTCACCGAAGCGAATGTCTTTGGGCTTGGCAATGGGGCCGATTTCCTTGGCCACCCAATCCTGCAATTCCTTGATGATTTTTTTCGCTTCGTCGCCGCTGGGACGTGAACGCTTCAGCACCACGAACGCACAAATGGCTTCACCCGTGAGATCGTCGGGCCGGCCCACCACCGCAGCTTCCGCGACCAGCTCTCTGTGCGCAACCAAAGCGGATTCGATTTCCATGGTGCCCAAGCGGTGGCCCGATACATTCAGCACATCGTCGATGCGTCCCATGATGCGGATGTAGCCTTCTTCATCGTACGTCGCGCCGTCGCCCGCGAGGTAATACTTGCCCTGAAAATCTTCCGGGTAATAAGTTTTCTTGTAACGTTCCGGATCGCCCCAAATCGTGCGCACCATCGCCGGCCACGGCCTTTTGATGACGAGAATGCCGCCTTTGCCCCAGCCCACGGACTCGCCGGTTTCATCGACGATGTCCGTCATCACGCCGGGCAGCGGAAACGTCGCCGAACCGGGTTTGGTGGGCGTCGCACCGGGCAGCGGCGTGATCATGTGGCCGCCGGTTTCGGTTTGCCACCAAGTATCGACGATGGGGCAGCGGCCGCCGCCGACGGTTTCGTGATACCACATCCATGCTTCCGGGTTGATCGGCTCGCCGACGGTGCCGAGGATGCGCAGGCTCTTCAAATCATATTGCTTCGGCAGATCGCCACCGGCTTTGATCAACGAACGTATTGCGGTCGGTGCGGTATAAAACACGGTGACCTTGTGATCCTGAATCATTTTCCAGAAACGGCCCGCATCCGGGTAAACCGGTACGCCTTCGAAAATGATTTCGGTTGCGCCGACGGCCAGCGGGCCGTAGCACACATACGAGTGCCCGGTGACCCAGCCCACGTCGGCTGTGCACCAGAACACGTCGCTCGGCTTGTAATCGAAGGTCCACTTCATCGTCAGTATGGTCCACAGCAAATAGCCGCCGGTGGAGTGCTGTATGCCTTTGGGTTTGCCGGTGGAGCCGGAGGTGTACAGAATGAATAACGGATGCTCGGCGTTCACCCAGGTTGGTTCGCACACTTCGGCTTGGCCTTTGAGCAAATCATGCAGCCACATATCGCGCTGGGCATTCCACGCAACCTTGGAGCCGGTGCGTTTGTAGACAACGATGGTTTTGATCGACTCGCAGCCGCCGAGCGTCAGCGCTTCATCGACAGCGGGCTTAAGCGGTATTTCGCGGCCGCCGCGGAATTGCCCATCGGCGGTAAGCACCGCCACCGCGCCGGCATCGATAATGCGTTCCTGCAAACTCTTCGCCGAGAAGCCGCCGAACACCACCGAGTGAATCGCACCGATGCGCGCGCACGCCTGCATGCACACCACGGCCTCGATCGACATCGGCATATAGACAATCACGCGGTCGCCCAGCTTGATGCCGCGCGATTTCAGGCCGTTCGCTGCCATGCACACTTGGCGCTGCAACTCGCGGTAGGTGATGGTGCTGACCTTGCCGTCATCAGCCTCGAAAATAATCGCAACTTTGTCGGGCTGGGTTTTCAGATGCCGGTCGAGGCAATTGTAGGAAGCATTCAGTTCGCCGTCGTGAAACCATTTGAAAAA
>JAYUAH010000084.1:0-6024 GCA_043741415.1 Betaproteobacteria bacterium | reverse complement strand
TTACCTTTTTTATTGATCCAGGTCGCAGAGTTTACGTGCGCCGCATCAACATCGCTGGCAATACGCGCACGCGCGATGAAGTGATCCGCCGTGAAATGCGGCAAATGGAAAGTGCCTGGTATTCCGGCGACAGCATTACGCGGTCGAAACAGCGGGTCGATAAGCTCGGTTACTTTACCGAAGTCAATGTCGAGAATCCCGCGGTACAGGGCACCACCGATCAGGTCGATGTCAATTTTGCCGTGGTTGAAAAACCTACCGGCAATGTGCTGCTCGGCGCGGGGTTCGGTAGCGGCTCGGGTATCATTTTGTCCGGTTCTATTTCCCAGAATAATATCTTCGGTTCCGGCAAACATGTTTCGGCGCAAATCAGTTCGGGCCGAATTAGCAGCATCTATTCACTGTCATTTGTCGACCCTTACTTTACCAACGATGGTGTGAGTTTGGGATACGACGTGTATCACCGCAAGGTGAATGCGGCGGGCGGCAGCCTGGGGCAATATCAGACCAGAACCACCGGCGCGGGCGCGAGGTTTGGTGTGCCGGTGACTGATATAGACACCATTCAGTATGGCCTCGGCGTCGAGGACACGAGCATCACGATTTTCCCGGGTGCCAGTCCGCAGTTTTACGTAGACTACGTCAATAGATTTGGATCGCACAATACAGCCATTCCAGCAACCATCGGCTGGATTAGGGACGGTCGAGATTCTTTGATTTATCCGACATCCGGCACCTACCATCGCGCGTCTTCGGAAGTGGGCGTGCCCGGCGCCTCATTGCGTTATTACCGCTCGAATTATCAATACCAGCGGTATTTTCCACTGAGCCGCGACACCACAATTATGTGGAATACCGAGCTTGGGCTGGGCGGTGGCTACGGCGGAAAAGGACTGCCATTTTTCAAGAATTTTTTCGCCGGTGGCGTATCTTCTTTACGCGGTTACCGGCTCAATACCGTCGCGCCGCGAGACGAAAATCTCGATCCGCGCGGCGGCACGCGTAAAGTGTTGATGAACCTCGAATACCTGTTTCCGTTTCCGGGCCTGAACAATGATCGATCCGTGCGTTTGAGTGCGTTTTTCGATGCGGGTTCGGTGTATGACCCCCATGCAGTAAAGCTACCGCAATTTGAGAAATTTACGCAGTACACGACGATCGGCAATTCGTTACGCTATTCTTCGGGAGTCGGGCTGGCATGGGTATCGCCATTTGGTCCGCTCAAGTTCAGCGTGGCGGCACCGTTGCGCCGCAAAGAGGGCGATCAACGGCAAATTTTCCAGTTTACGTTTGGCGGCGCGTTCTAGCGCTGTTTGACAGCAAGGGTGATGCGTATGCGTTTTCAAAATTTTGTAGGGTGTTCTGTGCTGATGCTGGCCGCTTTAGTGGCCGGCGGTGCAAGCGCTGCCGATTTGAAAGTGGGCTTCGTCGATGCAGAGCGCGTGAATCGCGAATCCGCGCCGGCTGACGAAGCGAGCAAGCGCCTGGACAAAGAGTTTCAGCCGCGCGTGCAGGAAATTCAGCGCCGCGAGGGGCAAATCAAGGGCTTGCAGACGCAGTTCGAGAAAGATGCGCTGACCATGAGCGAAACGGATCGCCGCAGCCGCGAGCAGGAAGTATCCCGGCAAATTGTCGATCTGCAACGTCTGCAACGTGAATTTCAGGAAGACCTCAACCTGCGGCGTAATCAAGAGTTGGGTGCATTGCTCGAGCGCGCCAACAAGATCATCCGGCAGATTGCAGAATCCGAAAAATATGATCTGATACTGCAAGATGCCGTGTACCGCAGCCCGCGCATCGATATCACGGAGCGGGTGCTTAAGGCGCTCGCCGGCGGCAAGTAGCCCTGGGCGCAGACGCCGAGCCGGTGTCGGACATTCATACGTTTCCGCGCCGCTTATTGTGACCTCGGTGACCTCGATGGCCCCGGTAACCACGTACAGTCTCGGCGAGATTTCGCGCGCGCTGGGCGGCGAGGTTGCAGGCAATCCCGATACCCGAATCGAAAAAGTCGGCACGCTGGAAAACGCCGATAGCCGCTCGGTTACTTTTCTCGCGCAAGATCGTTTCTTGCGCGAACTTGCACAAACGCGGGCAGGTGCGGTGATACTCGCGCCGGCGTACCGCGACGCCACCGCGTTGCCGCGCATCGTGTGCAGCAACCCCTATGCGTACTTTGCGCGGGTGTCCGCGATGCTGCATCCGGCGGCGCCGGTGGTGCCGGGTGTGCATGCCTCGGCTTGTGTGCACCCGAGTGCGACATTGGGCCACGATGTGAGTGTGGGTGCGCACGTGGTCATCGAACGTGACGCGTTTGTCGGGGATGGCGCGATCATCGGCGCTCAGTGTTTTGTCGGCGAGCAGGCGCGCATTGGTGCGGGCACGCGGTTGGGGCCCGGCGTCGTGGTTTATCATGCGTGCAGCATCGGCGCTCGATGTATTTTGCATGCGGGCGTGGTGATCGGTGCCGATGGCTTCGGCAATGCATTCGAGGAAGGCCGCTGGATCAAGGTGCCGCAGGTGGGGCGCGCGATGATCGGCGATGATGTGGAAATCGGCGCGAATACCACGGTCGATCGCGGCGCCATCGAGGACACGGTAATCGAGGACGGTGTAAGACTGGATAACCTGATTATGATTGCACACAACGTCCACGTCGGTGCGCACACGGCGATTGCAGCCTGCACCGGCATTGCCGGTAGTTCACGCGTCGGCCGCCATTGCCGCATCGGCGGGGCGGTGGGCATCGCCGGGCATTTAACCATCGCAGACAACGTCGAGATCTCGGGCAAAACGCTGATCACAAAATCGATTACCCAGGCCGGCACCTACAGCGGTGGTTATCCCTTCGAAGAAGCGCGTCAGTGGCGGCGCAATGCGGTGCAGATACGCCATCTCGATGATCTGGTAAAGCAAGTCAAACAGCTTGAAAAACGCCTCGCGCAGTTGGAAAGGAAAGACCCATGATCCAGATGAACATCCATAAGGTGCTCGAATATTTGCCGCACCGATATCCGTTTCTGCTGGTGGATCGGGTGTTGTCCTGCGAGCCCGGCAAGCAAATCTGTGCGCTCAAGAATGTGACCATTAACGAACCCTTTTTCAACGGCCATTTCCCGCATTACGCAGTGATGCCCGGCGTATTGATCATCGAAGCCCTCGCGCAATCGGCCGCGATCCTGGCGTTCCAGACCATGAACGAAAAGCCTGATGAGAAATCGCTGTACTATTTTGTCGGTATCGACAACGCGCGTTTCAAGAAGCCGGTGTCGCCCGGCGACGCCTTGCATTTGCACGTGGTGCTGGATCGGCATGCGCGTGGCGTGTGGAAATTTAATGCGCAGGCCAAGGTTGAAAACGACATCGTGGCCGAGGCGCAGTTGTTATGCGCCAAACGCGACGTTAATAAATAATTGTTTAAAAACAAATAGTTACGTGACATCTCGTATCCACGACACGGCTTTAGTCGATGCTGAGGCGCGGGTGGCTGCCGACGTTGAAATTGGCGCGTACAGCATCATCGGGCCGCACGTTGAAATCGGCGCCGGCAGTAAAATCGGGCCGCACGTGGTGATCACCGGGCACACGCGCATCGGCGCGAACAATCGCATTTTTCAGTTCACGTCGCTCGGCGAAATTCCGCAAGACAAAAAGTACAACGGTGAACCCACGCGGCTGGAAATCGGCGATGGTAATACCATCCGCGAATTTTGTACGCTCAACTGCGGTACGGCACAAGATGCCGGCGTCACGCGCCTGGGCAACGACAACTGGATCATGGCCTACGTGCATCTGGCTCACGATTGCCAGGTGGGCAGCCATACCATACTTGCCAACAATGCGCAGTTAGCCGGGCACGTGACCGTGGGCGACTACGCGATCCTGGGCGGCTTTACCGGCGTGCATCAATTTTGCCGCATCGGCGCACACGCGATTACCGGCGGCTCGTCGCTGGTGCTGAAAGACGTGCCGCCCTACGTGATGGCCTCCGGCAATCCGGTGAAACCGTACGGCATCAATAGCGAAGGATTACTGCGCCGCGGTTTCAGCGCGGAGACCGTCGCCGCACTCAAGCGTGCTTACAAAGCCATTTTCAGAAGCGGCGACACGGTCGAGCAGGCACAGGCGGCGTTGGCGGAACAAGTCGGCGCGTGCCCGGAGATTCAATCGTTGATTGATTTTCTGGCGGTGCCGGGCCGCGGCATCATACGCTAGTGCCTAGGGTGCCCAGGGTGCGGGCGCATGGGGAGGCAGCGCCCGCTACGGTAACGATAGGTCTGGTTGCGGGCGAAGCCTCCGGCGATTTGCTCGGTGCTCATTTGGTTGAAGCGCTCAGGGCACGCCGGCCCGATTTGCAATTTGTCGGCATCGCCGGCCCGCGCATGATTGCGGCGGGTGTGCAGGCCCTGTACCCGATGGAAAAACTGGCGGTGCGCGGCTACGTTGAAGTGCTGCGCCATTTTCCCGAGATTTTCAACATTCGGCGAAAACTCACCCGTCATTTTTTGCAAACGCCGCCGGCGGTGTTTATCGGCATCGATGCGCCGGATTTTAATCTCGGCCTCGAATTAAAACTCAAAGCGGCAGGCATTACCACCATTCATTATGTGAGCCCGTCGATCTGGGCGTGGCGCGGCGAGCGCATTCATTTCATCAAGCGTGCAGTGGATCGCGTGCTGGCTATTTTTCCTTTTGAAACCGGTATTTACGATAAAGCGGGTATCCCGGCAACGTACGTTGGCCATCCGCTCGCCGATATGCTGGTTGACTATCCGTCGCAAGCGTCGGTGCGCGCGTCGTTGCAACTCGGCGGTGATGCCCCGGTGATTGCGTTATTGCCGGGCAGCCGCGTGAGTGAATTGCAAGCGATGGCAGCGTTGTTCGTAGCCACCGCCAAGCAAATCGCGGTGACGTTACCTGACGCGCGATTCGTGACACCGCTGGTCAATCATGAAACGCGTGCGTTGTTTGAAGCCGCCCTGCAGCGTGATCCGGGTGTGAACATTCAACTGCTCGACGGCCGCTCGCACGACGCGATTGCGGCCGCCGATGTGGTGCTGGTGGCGTCGGGCACGGCCACCTTGGAAACCGCGTTGCTGGGCCGTCCCATGGTGATCACTTATCGCATGCCGCGCTTGAGCGCGTGGCTGATGAAACGGCGCGGCTACCTGCCGTATGTGGGCTTGCCCAACATACTGGCCGGCGAGTTTGTGGTGCCGGAGTTGCTGCAGGGAGCGGCCACACCCGAAGCGCTGGCGCGCGAGGTGGTTGATCTCATGCGGGATGTGCCGCGCCGGCATCGCATCAGCGAGCGCTTCACAGGCATGCTCGTCGATCTCAAGCAAAACACGGCGCAAAAAGCGGCCGATGCCATCCTGCCGTATCTCGAACACCGTGCGCGGTGAAAATCATACTCGTCGCCGGCGTGGATGAAGCGGGGCGCGGGCCCTGGGCCGGGCCGGTGTATGCCGCCGCCGTGATACTCGATCCGGCCGTACCCATCGCGGGACTCGCGGATTCAAAAAAACTCAGCGCCGCGAGGCGCGAATTATTGTTCGATATTATTCAGCGCGATGCCATCGCGTGGGCCATTGCCACTGCCAGTGTGGAAGAAATCGACACGCTCAACATCCTGCAAGCGAGCCTGTTGGCGATGCGCCGCGCGGTGGAACGTCTCGCCACGCCACCGCATCGCATCCTCGTCGATGGTCTGCATTGCCCCAAAGTTGCCATGCCGGCGCGCGCCATCGTCAAGGGCGACTCGAAAGAGCAGGCCATTTCGGCTGCGTCGATACTCGCTAAAGTCGCGCGCGATCACGAGATGCGCGCTTTGCATGCGCGCTATCCACTCTACCGTTTTGATTTGCATAAAGGCTACGGCACCGCAGTGCATCAGGCCGCGCTCGCACAACACGGCGTATCGCCGGTGCATCGGCGCAGTTATGCGCCTATAAAAAAATTGTTATAAATCAAATACTTACGTAACTTCTGTCAGCACACGCCGCAGCGCATTTTTTTCGCTGG